>NZ_BAAALF010000007.1:98959-102748 GCF_039528135.1 Kitasatospora nipponensis
TCGCTCCTGCGCTCCCTCCTTCGTCGGTCGCTTGTCGCTCCTCCCTTTCGGCACCGGCGCGCCCTTCGGCTCACTCGCCCTGGTGCCTGGTGGGGGTCGGTGCGGAGGGGTTGCCGCTCTTGCCCGCCCCGTTGGGAAAGCCGCGGGCCGGTCTGGCCTCGGGTAGCGCGAAGCCCCCGCGCTCGGTGAGGGCGGGGGCCTGGGCTCTGCTGCGAACCGGCGACTCTAGCTGTGGCCGAGTTCCTCGGCGGGGGCGTCGGGCTCCACCGAGCCGCTGGCGCGGTCGGGGTGCAGGTGCAGGGGCTCGACGACGAGTTCGTCGAGGATCAGCTCGGCGGGGACCGGCGGAGCGGGCAGCACCGCGGCTTCGGAGTGACCGCCGCAGCCGTAGGCCAGCGAGACGATCTGGCCGTCGGCCGGGCCGAACTCGTTGCCGCAGACGCCGAAGGCCTGGCCCAGCGAGCCGCCGATCGGGATCAGGAAGCCGCAGCTGGTGCAGGAGGCCGGGGCGGCCTGGGCCATCGGGCTCTGCGGGCCGTGCGCCTTCTCCCAGCGGTCGGCGGCCAGGTGCATGCCCAGGCGCGAGAGCACCCGGGGGCGGGACATGCCCAGTTCGTCGGCGATGGCGCCGATCCGGGCGCGGGCCGGGGCCGGCTGCACGTGCGGGTCGGAGAGCTCGAGGTCCTCCTCGCCGTCGAAGACCGCCGAGTTGGGCGCGGGCTCGTCCTCGCCGGTCCAGCCGGGCTCCAGGCGCACATCGTCGGCGTCGGTGGGCAGCAGGTCGCCGGGACCGAGGTCACCGGGGCGCAGGCGCTCGCTCCACGGGACCCACTGCGGGGCCAGCACGGCGTCCTCGCCGGGCAGCAGCACGACCTCGTCCAGGGTCACCAGCTTGGCGCGCGGGGCGCGGGCCACGGTGACCGCCCAGTGCCAGCCGCGGTAGGCGGTGTCCAGGCACGCGAACGTGTGGGTGACGACCCGTTCGCCCTCGGGGCGGGCCTCCAGGTGTTCCCCGACGGCCCCCGCGCCGACCGCCTCCACCGCTGCCTGCCTGGCGAGTTCGACGGCCTCGGCACAGAGCCGGTCGGGGGTACGGCTTCGCATCGCAGCACTCACGGCGTCGGTTCTCTCCCAGTCTTCGTACCTGCAGCCTATCGCCCGGTGGCGCGGCCGGGCCGGTTCGGATCGGCGGCGCCGGGCTCAGGAGACCCGCTCCCAGCCTGGGGCCGGGGGTCTGCCTGCCGTGCGTCGCGTGAACGAACCGCCGGTACCGCTAGCTCGTGGCACCGCTCCCCTATTCTGCGCGACCGGGGGCGCTCCGTTGACCGGCCGCGCCGCCGTCGGGCGGGGCCGTCCACCCCCCGCGTGCCCGACGAGAGCGGTACGCGTAGTGCAGGCTACCCGCCGTGCCGGTCCGTGCGACAGCCCGGCACGGTCCGGCGGGCCCCCGGAGCACCCCGCACGGGCCCTCACCGGCGCCGCGGAGGCGGGCGGCCGCGCCGAGTGAAGCGGAATCCCTCGTCCCGGACGGGATTGTCAGGCAGGATTGCCTATGTGACGGACGAAACCCCGTCGCAGCAGGCGGAGCCGGTCCCCGTCCCGCGACAGCAGCTCCCGATCCCCCCGGTGGAGGGCACGGCCCCCCCGTCGGAGGGCGGTTCCCCACGGCCGGAGCCGGCCGGGCCGAGCCTGTCCAAGCCCCCCACCGAGCCGGTCGACGAGACGCTCGAACTGCCGCAGGCACCGCCGCGGCGCAACCTGCTGGTGCGCGGCGCGTCCGCCGCGGGCCTGGGGACGGGCCGGATGGTGCACGGCACCGGCCGTCGGATCCGCCGGGCCACCTCGGCCGAGGGCGCGGGCGAGTCCGGGCTGGCCAAGCTGATCGAACTGCACGCGCTGAACTCGTTCGGCGACATGCTGATCACCATCGCGCTGGCCTCGACCATCTTCTTCTCGGTCCCCACCAGCGAGGCCCGCGGCCGGGTGGCGCTGTACCTGTTGGTCACGATGGCGCCGTTCGCCCTGCTGGCGCCGGTGATCGGCCCGCTGCTGGACCGCCTGCCGCACGGCCGCCGGGCCGCTATGGCGATGTCGATGCTGGCCCGCGCGGTGCTGGCCTGGACGATGGCCGGCTCGATCGCGGGCGGCCAGCTGGCGCTGTACCCGGAGGCGCTGGGCTGCCTGGTCGCCTCGAAGGCGTACGGGGTGGTGCGCAGCGTCGTGGTGCCGCGACTGAAACCGGCCCGGGTGACGCTGGTCAAGGCCAACTCGCGGGTCACCCTGGCCGGTCTGCTGGCCACCGGGCTGGCGGCGGCGGTGGGCGGGCTGCTGCACCTGGCCGGTCCGGCCTGGCCGCTGCGCGGGGCGTTCCTGGTCTTCGTGATCGGCACCCTGATGGCCTTTCACCTGCCGCACCAGGTGGACTCGGCCAAGGGCGAGCAGCGCGCGGTGCTGCACGCCAGCCCCGACCCGGGCGGGGAGGGCGGGCCGGCGGCGCCCGCCGGGCGGCCCAGGCCCAGCCTGCGCACGGTGGGCCCGGCGGTGGTGCTGGGGCTGCGGGCGGTGGCCTCGCTGCGCGGGCTCTCCGGCTTCCTGACCCTCTTCCTGGCCTTCCTGCTGCGGGTGGACCCGGTCGGCGGGCTGGCCCCCACCGCGGCGCTGGCCCTGCTGGCGGTCGCGGCCGGCGGCGGCAACGCGCTGGGCTCGGTCTTCGGCTCCTGGCTGCGCAGCCGCGGCTCGGAGGCGACCATCACCGCGATGCTGATGCTGGCCACCGCCGCGGCCGCGGCCGCCGCGATCTGGTACGGCCTGGTGACCGTGATGGTGGTGGCCGCCGTCGCCGGCATCGCCGCCTCGCTGGCCAAGCTGGCGCTGGACTCGCTGATCCAGCGCGACGTCCCCGAGGCCGTCCGCACCTCGACCTTCGCCCGCTCGGAGACGCTGATGCAGCTCTGCTGGGTGGCCGGCGGCGCGCTGGGCATCCTGCTGCCGCTGAACGGCACGCTGGGCCTGTCGATCGCCGCCTCGGTGCTCGCGGTGATGCTGCTGTGGACGGTCGTCTCGCTGGTCCGGCTGGGGGTTCGCGGCGGCGCACCGCACCCCCGCGTCGCGTGATCGGCAGAGTTGGATAGCCTTCGTCCATGAGCCTCAGCACCCCTGTCATCGCCGCCCTCAGCGCCGTGGTCGTGATCGGCGCCGGTACGGTCGGTGGGTCCATCGCGTACGCCCACGGCCAGCAGGCGCCGATCAAGACCATGGCGACCGTCACGATCGGCAGTTCGTCCCAGGCGTTCGAGCCCGACCCGGCCTGCTACAACGGCGGCAAGCCGCTGGACGACGCGGCCAACGCGGCGTGCGGCAAGCTCTCCACCCAGCCGACCAAGTTCCGCAGCCTGCCGGTCAAGAGCGGCGACCTGATCGGTGTGGGCATCGACCCCGACAGCGCGAAGAACGGCTGGCGCGCCTACACCAACGGCGGCGGCGGCCAGGGCAACACCCAGATCGCGGCCTACCAGAAGGACACCACCTTCTCCGGCCTGGTCCCGGCGGCGAACGTGCTGACCCAGTCGCGGGACACCTCGCTGACGATCATCCGCTTCGACCCGAAGACCGCCGACTCGCAGAAGCCCGGCATCATCGCGGTCTGGTTCATCGACCTGCAGAACAACGCCTTCCCGCCGGCCCCGGTGCAGTCCCAGGACGGCTCGCAGGGCCAGGGCCAGGACCCCTCGCAGGGCCAGTGACCCCCTTCTCGACCCCCGACGACGAGCGGCCGGGCGACCGGCTGCT
>NZ_BAAALF010000008.1:0-101744 GCF_039528135.1 Kitasatospora nipponensis
CCGCTCCACGGACGGCTCGCGCTACTACGCGATCGACCAGTCACCCACCCTGCTGGCGACCAACCCCGACAGCGGACTGCAGGGCGTCTACGTCTCCAAGTCCGGTTCGCCCTACGGTCCGTGGACGCTGATCGCGGACAAGGACAAGCTCAAGAACTCCGGCTCCGCGCTGCAGGGCGACGGCTACCAGCCCGGAATCCAGTCCTGGTACAACCAGTTCCTCCAGGTCGACCCGAACAACGCCGACCACCTCTACGCCGGTCTCGAGGAGGTCTTCGAGACCACCGACGGCGGCACCAACTGGAACACCCCGGGCCCGTACTGGAACTTCGGCTTCCCGTGCTGGAGCATCGACCCCACCAAGCAGACCGGCGACTGCTCGCCGACCACCCACTCCGACCAGCACGCCGTGGCCATCGGCAGTTACCACGGCCAGACCTCGGTCTACGTCGGCAACGACGGCGGCATCTACAGCCGCCCGGTCAACGGCGCGGTCGACTCCGAGGGCCACGCCAAGGACTGGAAGTCCCTCAACGACGGCACCATCGACACCCTGCAGTACTACTCGGTGGGTGTCGGCAAGGACCCGGTCGGTCATGGCGTCATCGTCAGCGGCGGTCTGCAGGACAACGGCCAGTCCATCCTGCGCGCCCGCGACAAGGTGATGGGCTCCAACTTCGGCGGCGACGGCGGCGACACCATCGTCGACCCGGACAACGGCTGCAACGCGGCCCAGGAGTACGTCTACCTCGACATGTGGGTGACCCAGGACTGCGGCGTCAACGACGGCGCCTGGACCACCGACCCGACCAAGGCCACGGAGTACGAGGTCGCCCCGCCCGACAAGGCCACCAACGCCGCCCGCTTCATCGCCCCGATCACCACCGACACCAAGAACCCCGCCACCTGGGTGGCCGGCGGCCGGCACGTCTGGGTGCAGAGCAAGGGCTTCGCGATCCGCAGCGGAGCCGAGTGGACCAGCGCCTACGACCTCGGCGCGGGCCACGTCGCCACCGCCGTCGCGGCCTCCGGGGGCACCGTCTACGCCGGCTGGTGCGGCCCCTGCAACAACCAGGGCTTCACCCGTGGCATCGCCACCGGTAACGCCGACGGCACCGGCTGGCACCAGCTGAACCTGCCCGTCGACGGCACCCTGCCCAACCGCTACGTCTCCTCCTTCGCCGTCGACCCGGCCAACGCGAGCCACCTCTACGTCTCGATCAGCGGCTTCTCCCGGGCCTGGACGGAGGGCCCCGGCGCCGGCATCGGGCACCTCTTCGAGAGCCGCGACGGCGGCGCGAGCTGGACCGACGTCTCGGCCAACCTGCCCGACGTCCCCGCCGACTCGATCCGCATCCTGCCCGACGGCGCCCTCGCGCTGGGCACCGACCTGGCCGCCTTCTACCGCGCGCCCGGCGCCACGCAGTGGAAGGTCCTCGGTCAGGGGCTGCCCACCACCACGGTCATGCAGCTGCGGACCGGCCCGGACGGCAACCTGTACGCGGCCACCCACGGTCGCGGCATCTGGTCCATCGACCCGCGCCGCCTCGGCCGGGACGGGGGCGACGACGACTGATCCGGTCGTCCCACCCGGCACGCAGGGGTGCCCGGCCCGTTCACGCGAGCGGGCCGGGCACCCCGGGCAGCGGGTCTGAGGGCCTGGCGAGAAGGCGACATGTCATGTTCTCGCCATTCCATGACCCTTCCCCTCGCGGGGCAGGGGCGCCAGCATCCGTCTGCCCCGTGTCGGCGCGAGCCGACCGCATCCGGTACCACTCGGTATGTCAGGAGAGACATGTCCGGACTGGTTCGAAAAGGCTCCCTCCTCCTCGCTGGTGCGCTGGCCGCCGCGACGGCGTTCACCGCTCCCGCCTCGGCCGCCGGCGCCCAGGCGGCCCCCCATGGCCCGCACGCGCCCCGGGTCACCACCCCCGCCCTCACCCAGGTCAGCAGCGATCCGTACGCCGACGCCCAGGCCCAGCACGCCACCGAGGTCGAGCCGGACACCTTCGCCTACGGCAGCACCGTCGTCTCCGCGTTCCAGGTCGGCCGGGTCTCCGGCGGCGGCGCGTCCAACATCGGATGGGCGACGTCCGGTGACGGCGGCCAGAGCTGGACGCACGGGTTCATGCCCTCCGCCACGACGAACACCGGCGGCCGGTTCGTGGCGGCCAGTGACGCCTCGGTGGCCTACGACGCCAAGGACGGCGTCTGGATGGTCTCCTGGCTGGGCATCACCTCCGGCAGCGAGGTCGACGTCGAGCTCAGCCGCTCCACCGACGGCGGACACACCTGGGGCAGCCCGGTCGCCCTGTCGACCGGCACGTTCGACGACAAGAACTGGACGGTCTGCGACGACCACGCGTCCAGCCCGTACTACGGCCGCTGCTACACCGAGTACGACGACGCCAACGCCGGCGACGCCGAGCACATGCGCACCTCCACCGACGGCGGTGCGACCTGGGGCGCCCAGCTGAGTCCGGCCGACAGCCCCAGCGGGCTGGGCGGCCAGCCGGTCGTGCAGCCCAACGGCACCGTGGTCGTGCCGTTCTCGTCGGCCAGTTCGGACGCCGAGCGCTCCTTCGCCTCCACCAACGGCGGCGCGAGCTGGGGCTCCAGCGTGCAGATCGCCACCGTCTCGCACCACCCGGTCGCCGGACTGGAGGACCTCGCTGCCCACCTGGCCCCCCGCGGCCCGCGCGACACCCTGCGCGAGAGCCCGCTGCCGTCGGCCGAGGTCGACGCCTCCGGCAAGGTGTACGCGGTCTGGTCGGACTGCCGGTTCCGCACCAACTGCACGAGCAACGACATCATCCTGTCGACCTCCACCAACGGCACCACGTGGAGTGCGCCGGTGCGGGTGCCGATCGACGCGGCCACCAGCACGGTGGACCACTTCACGGCGGGCATCGGCGTGGACCCGAGCAGTTCGGGCGGTACCGCCCGGCTGGCCCTGACGTACTACTACTACCCGAACGCCTCCTGTACGGACACCACCTGCCAGCTGGACGCGGGCTACGTCTCCTCCGCCGACGGCGGCACCACCTGGAGCGCACCCGTCCAACTGGCCGGGCCGATGACGCTGGCCTGGTTGCCGAACACCAGCCAGGGCCGGATGTTCGGCGACTACATCTCCACCTCCGTCCTGGCCGGCGGCAACGCCGTTCCGGTCATCCCGGTCGCCCACGCCCCCAGCGGCAGCACGTTCGACGTGGCGATGTACGCACCGACCGGCGGCCTGCCGATCGGCCAGGCACCGGGCAACACGGTCACGGTGACCAACCCGGGCAACCAGACCTCCACCGCCGGGACGGCCCTGTCGCTGCAGATCGCCGGCACCGACTCCGGCGGCGCCGCCCTGACCTACACCGCGACCGGCCTGCCGGCGGGCCTGTCGATCTCCGCCGCCGGCCTGATCTCCGGTACCCCGACCACCGCCGGCACCTCGTCGGTGACGGTCAGGGCGACCGACACCACCGGCGCGTCCGGCCAGACGTCGTTCAGCTGGACGGTCAACCCCACCGGCGGCACCGAGACCGTCTCGGTGACCAACCCGGGCAACCAGACCAGCACGGCCGGCACCGCGGCCTCGCTGCAGATCGCCGGCACCGACTCGGCGGGCAAGCAACTCGGTTACTCGGCGACCGGCCTGCCCGCGGGCCTGTCGATCTCCGCCGCGGGTCTTATCTCCGGTACCCCGACCACCGCCGGCACCTCGTCGGTGACGGTCACCGCCTCCTCCGGCACCGCCTCCGGGTCGACGTCCTTCACCTGGACCGTGAACCCGGCCAGCGGCTGCGGCAGCCCCGGCCAGAAGCTGGGCAACCCCGGCTTCGAGACCGGCAGCGCCTCGCCCTGGACCGCCTCGGCCGGCGTCGTCGACAACTCCAGCAGCGAGCCCGCCCACTCCGGCAGCTGGAAGGCCTGGCTGGACGGCTACGGCAGTACCCACACCGACACGCTCGCGCAGAGCGTCGCCATCCCGGCCGGCTGCAGCGCGACGCTGAACTTCTACCTCCACGTCGACACCGCCGAGACCGGTACCACCGCCTACGACACCCTCAAGCTGCAGATCGGCAGCACCACCCTGGCCAGCTACTCCAACCTCAACAAGGGCACCGGCTACACCCTGTGCTCCGTCGACCTGTCCAGCTACGCCGGACAGACGGTGACCCTCAAGTTCACCGGTACCGAGGACTCGTCCCTGCAGACCAGCTTCGTCATCGACGACACCGCGCTCAACGCCTCCTGAGCCACGCCGCGCCACCGCCGGTCCTGACCCCGGGAGCCTCCCGGGGTCAGGACCCTCCGCGGCCGGGCCCGGGCGCCGTGGGTCGGCCCGGTCGGGTCTGCGAGAATCGCGCGGTGAACAGCGCCGACGACACCGCCCGCCGGGCCCTGATCCGGCGTGGCTTCGCGCTGGAGTACGCCACCCTCGGGTGGAACGTGGTCGGCATCGTGGTGCTGGCCGTCGCCGCGCTCGCGGCCAGGTCGGTGGCACTGGCCGGCTTCGGCCTGGACTCGCTGATCGAGATCGGCGCCTCCACGGTGGTCGTCTGGGAGCTGTCCGGCACCGGCGAGGCGCGCCGGAAGCGCGCGCTCGAGCTGATCGGCGTCGGGTTCGCGCTGCTGGCCCTCTACCTGCTGGTGCAGTCCACCTGGGTGCTGGTCGCCGGCCTGCGTCCGCACCACTCGCCGCTGGGCATCGCCTGGACCGCGGTCACCGCCGCCGTGATGTTCGCCCTCGCCACGGGCAAATCCCGCACCGGTACGGCCCTGGACAACCCGGTGCTGCGGACCGAGGGCCGGGTGACGATGATCGACGGCCTGCTGGCCGCCGCCGTACTGGTCGGCCTGCTCCTCAACTCCCTCGCCGGCCTCTGGTGGGCCGACCCACTGGCCGGGTACGTCCTCGTCTTCTACGCGCTGCGCGAGGTCCGGGAGATCTTCTCCGACGATCACTGACGCCCGCGGGGCGGCCGCTCGGGCAGGCGCACCGCCTCGGTGGTCGGTGAGCGGGTGGACCCGGCGGCAGGCGGCGAGGTGTGCGTGTGCGACATCCAGGACGTGAGGGTGCCCCAGCCCACCGGCGGTCACCAGGAGCCGCGCGAGGCGGGGCTGCTCACTCCCGGGACGCTTAGGATGCGAGGAATGGACGGGACCACGCTGCCGCACGGAGAGCTCACCTCGATGACAACGCGACGAACCCGCTGGCAGGAGGCGGGGCAGAGCGGGAACTTCGGCCGGCGGTTCGCCGAACTCATCGCCTCCGGCGAGGACGTCGACGGTGAGGCCCGGCTCGCCGACACGCTCCTGCCGCGCGGCGCTCGTGTGCTGGACGCCGGCGCGGGCATGGGCCGGGTGGCCGCGGCGCTCCTGCGGCGAGGGCACGACGTGGTGGCGATCGAGCCCGACGAGGCACTGGTCCGCCAGGCCCGGGAGACCTACCCCGGGCTGCCGATCGAGGAACGCGACCTCCTCGACCTCGGCCCCCAGGACGGGCCGTTCGACCTGGTCGTGTGCGTGGGCAACGTCATCGTCTACCTGGCCGAGGGCACGGAACGCCGGGCGCTGGGCGCCATGCGCGACGTGCTCGGCGAGAGCGGCCGGATCCTGGTCGGCTTCCACCTCCAGGACCCGCCGGCGCACGCCCGGACCTACCCGGTGGAGGAGTTCGAGGCGGACCTCGCCGCCGTCGGACTGCGAGTCGACCTCCGGGCGGGCACCTACCAGCTGCACCCTGCCAACGATGCCTACGGCGTCTGGATCCTGAGTCGCGCGCAGGCTTGACCTCCAGCCCTTCGCCCCCGGCCGCGGCCAGGCACGCACCGGCCCACCTGCGGGCCGGCCGACGCTCCCCGCTGCGCCTGTTGCCGGAACGGCAACAGAACCGCCCGGTCGTGGGGCCGGTCCCGCATGATCGGTTCGAGGCCGTCGGGCGCGCCCGGTACGTCATCGGCCGTCAGCGTTGCCACGGATCACCAGACTTGGAGGGTCGATGTCGTTCAATGCCGCGGACTTCACGCACCGGCTGGTCCCCGCGCCGGCGGGCCGCGTTCACCTGGTCGAGCAGGGGACGGGCCCGCTGGTGCTGCTCGTGCACGGCTTCCCCGAGTCCTGGTACTCCTGGCGGCACCAGCTCCCGGCGCTGAGCGCCGCCGGGTACCGCGCGGTCGCCGTCGACGTCCGGGGCTACGGACGGTCGTCCAGGCCCGAGGGCGTGGACGCCTACCGCATGCTGGAGCTGGTGGCGGACAACGCCGCGGTGGTGCACGCCCTGGGGGAGCACTCCGCCGTGATCGTCGGCCACGACTGGGGCGCGACCATCGCGGCGAACAGCGCACTGGTGCGGCCCGACGTGTTCCGGGCGGTGGGCCTGCTGAGCGTGCCCTACGTCCCGCGCGGCGGGCCGCGGCCCAGCGAGGTCTTCGCGCGACTGGGCGGGGACGAGGAGTTCTACGTCTCCTACTTCCAGCAGCCGGGGCGGGCCGAGGCCGAGATCGAACCCGACGTACGGGGCTGGCTGGCGGGCTTCTACGCCGCCCTGTCGGCCGACACCATGCCGGCGGCCGGCGCTCCCGACCCGCACTTCGTCGCCCGAGGTGGCACGCTGCGTGAGCGGTTCCCGTCCGGTCCCCGGCCGGCCTGGCTCGGCGCGTGCGATCTCGACGTCTACGCGGGCGAGTTCGAACGGACCGGCCTGACCGGCGCGTTGAACCGCTACCGGAGCATGGACCGCGACTGGGAGGACCTCGCCGCCTTCGACGGCACCCCCATCGCCCAGCCCTCCCTCTTCGCCGGCGGCACCCGGGACGCGTCCACCACCTGGCTGAGCGACGCGATCAACGCCCACCCCCGGACGCTGCCCGGACTGACCGCCTCCCACCTCCTGGAGGACTGCGGACACTGGATCCAGCAGGAACGCCCCGCCGAGGTCAACCAGTTGCTGACCGACTGGCTCGCCCGCCTCCCGCTCTGAGACCCCGGCCCCACCCCACCCCGGCCCTGCTTTCGGAGGTCGGAACAGCGGTCCATCGGCGTTCCCGCCGACGCCCACAGCGGTAGCCCCTGAGTGCCCGTCGGTCCGCGCCGACGGGCACTTCGCTGCTCGGGCACGGCGCCCGAAGCGCCGTCGCTCAGCCGAGCGAGGTCAGGAGGGTGTTGAGGGCGTCGGTTTCGGTGGCCTTGTCGGGGTTGGGGGCGCGCAGGGCCTTGAGGACGTGGTCGATTTCGCCGTCGAGGAAGGTCCAGGCCTGTGCGTTCTTGGGTTCGAGGGTGGGCTGGGCGTCGTCCCAGGCCTTCTCGAGGTCGGTGATCCGGGCGGTCGCGGCCGCCTGGTTGCCGGAGTCGAGCTTGGCGAGGGTGTCGGCGGTGATCGCGTGGAACGTGGCGATCTGGGCCGGGGGGAACGAGGACGTCGGCGGCTTCGTCGTGGCGGGAGCGGTCGTGGGTACGGGGGCGGTGGCCGCGCCGGCCGCAGTCGTGGGTGACTGCTGCGGCAGCGAGCCGAGCGAGGTGAGGAGGGTGTTGAGGGCGTCGGTTTCGGTGGCCTTGTCGGGGTTGGGGGCGCGCAGGGCCTTGAGGACGTGGTCGATTTCGCCGTCGAGGAAGGTCCAGGCCTGTGCGTTCTTGGGTTCGAGGGTGGGCTGGGCGTCGTCCCAGGCCTTCTCGAGGTCGGTGATCCGGGCGGTCGCGGCCGCCTGGTTGCCGGAGTCGAGCTTGGCGAGGGTGTCGGCGGTGATCGCGTGGAACGTGGCGATCTGGGCTGGGGGGAACGAGGAGGTCGCCTGCTCCGGGGAGAGGGGCGCGGACGCGGGGGCGGGGGCGTCACCCTCGCCGGCCACGGCCGCGTGCGGCTGCTGGTGTGCCCAGAGGAGGAGCGCGGCGGCGGCGACCGCTACGACGGCGTAGTAGCCGAGCATGATCCGCTCGCGCGTCGGGTCGGTGGGGCGTGCGGTGTGGGTCTCGATGACGTCGCTGCGGCTTCGGGAGAGGTGGAGGACCGTGGCGAGGATCGCGCCCAGGAAGATCACGCTGGTCATCGCCGTCCCCAGGCCCAGGCCGCCGTCGCCGCTGGGGGAGGCGAGCCAGTCGCCGAGGTTGGCACCGAGAGGACGGGTGAGGATGTAGGCCAGCCAGAAGGAGAGCACCACGCTCGCGCCCAGGCGCCACGCGAGCACGATGGCGGCGATCAACCCGAGCGGAAGGAGCACGGAGACGCCCGGGGTCCAGCCCGTGAGCTCCAGGGTCCAGTCGCCGGTCGCGGTGCCGAGTGCGAAGGTCACCAGGACGGCGAGCCAGTAGAAGAGCTCGCGGGGACGGGTGACGATGCTGTGGATCGACAGGGTGCGCTCGCGGGCGTACCAGATCCCGAAGACGACGGCGAGGACGACGGCGAAGACACTGCTGCTCACCGCGAGGGGGACGCCCTGGCTGTCGGTGAGGATGTCGGTGTAGAGGGTGCCGGTCACGCTCAGGACCACGACGGTGAGCCAGTACACGAACGGGACGTAGCGCCTGGTGCCGAGCTGCCAGCCCAGGGCACCGGCCAGCACGGCGGTGAAGATCAGTGAGGTGTTGATCAGGCCGACACCGAGGGTCGTGTCGATCCAGTCGGCGAAGCTCTCGCCGACCGTGGTGCACAGGATCTTGATGACCCAGAACCAGATCGTGACCTCGGGGACCTTGTTCAGCATCCGTCGGGCGTCGGGCGAGGCCGAGAGCCGTTCCGTGGTGGTAGCCATGGGGCGAGGCTCGCATCCCGGACCTGAACACAACCTGAGCACCGGTTCGGGGATGCGCCCCGGCCGGGCAATACTGGCCCGCATGACTGCTCACCGCGTGCTGGTCGTCGAGGACGACCACGGACTTCGCGACGTGCTCGCCCGCGGCCTGCGCGAGGAGCACTTCGAGGTGCTCACCGCCGCCGACGGGGCGGGCGCGCTGCGCGCCGTCCACGACCGGGTGGACGCCGTGGTCCTGGACATCGGTCTGCCCGACTCCGACGGGCGTGACGTCTGCCACGCCATGCGCGCGGCGGGTTTCGAGGCGCCCGTCCTCTTCCTCACCGCGCACGACGCGCTGGCCGACCGGCTGTCGGGCTTCTCGGCCGGAGGCGACGACTACCTCGCCAAGCCCATCCACCTCGCCGAGCTCGCGGCCCGGGTCCGCGCCTCGATTCGCCGCAACCGGCGCGAGCCCGCTGTGGAGGTCGACGGCCTGCGGCTGGACCCCGTGGCGCACGAGCTGGAATCCACGGGCGGTGAGGCGGTGGCGCTCACCCCGACCGAGTTCCGGTTGTTGGCCTGCCTGATGTCGGCACCCGGCGCGGTGGTCCGCCGGCGGACGCTGCTGCGCGCGGGGTGGCCCGAAGGCGCCCAGGTCAGCGACAACACCCTGGACCAGTACCTGGTGCGCCTGCGGCGCAAGCTGCGGGAGGCGGGCAGCGCACGGGAGATCCTGACGGTGCGCGGTGTGGGGTACCGCTTCGCATGAGGACGATATGAAGATCATGAGAGCCCCCGCCACCCTGCGCGGCCGCCTCGCCCTGCTCGCGCTGGTCACCACCGCGATCTGGGTCGCGGTGCTCACCGCCGTCTTCAACGTGGAGCTGGGCGCGCACCTGCGCCAGCAGGCCGACGACCTGGTGCGGACCCGTGCGGCGGCGGTGGCCGCGACCATCGAGGCCCAGCCGGACGGGCGGATCGTGGAGCACGAGCCGGCCGATGACACGGCACTCGACGTCGGCATCTGGATCTACCAGGGCACCACGGCCGTCCAACGCCCCAGCGCATCGAGCACGCTCCAGGACCGGGCGGACCACCTGGCCGGAAACGGCAGGAACTTCACGGACACCTCCGAACCGCACGCCGTCCGGCTGTACGCACTGCCGGTCATGGCAGGGGACCGGCAGGTCGGCACGGTCGTCGCGTCGGTCGGCCTGGACGCCTACCGCCTCACCGCCCGGTCGGCACTGGCCGGCTCGATCGGGCTCTGCGTCCTGCTGCTCGCCGGCATCTACCTCGTGACCCGGACGGTGGTCGGCCGGGCCCTGTCGCCGGTGCGCGCGATGAGTGCCCAGGCGTCCGAGTGGAGCGAGCACGGCACCACCCAGAGGTTCGGCGCCGAGGGTCACCTCGCCGAACTCGCGGGGCTCGCCGGCAACCTCGACCAGCTCCTCGACCGGCAGGCCGCGATGCTGCGCCACGAGCAACAGCTGACGGCCGAGCTCTCCCACGAGCTGCGCACCCCGCTGGCCAGGATCACCGCCGAGACCGACTGGCTCACCGCCCGCCCGCGCGACGCCGACGAGCAGCGCGCCTCGCACGAGGCCATCGCCGCCGCCGCGGCCCGGATGCAGCGGATCTGCGAGACCCTGCTCTCCGAGGCCCGCACCCGCACCGACCAGGTGCCGGGCCGCTGCGCCGTGGACGACGTGGCCCGCACGCTGGCCGGGCGCAGCCGCGAGGAACACCCCGCGGCCCCGCCCGTCACCGTGATCGGCGACGGCGTGAGCGCCGGGGTCCCCGCCGCACTCCTGGAGCGCATCCTCACCCCGCTGCTCGACAACGCCCGCCGTTACGCGGTGCAGCGGATCACCGTGGAGTCCGAGCGGCGGCCCGGCGGGGTGGTGGTGGCGGTGGCGGACGACGGCTGCGGCGTACCCGAGTCGGTGGGAGCGGCGGTCTTCGAGGCGGGCCGCCGCGCCGACCCGGGCGACGGCCACGACGGCGCGGGTCTCGGCCTCCCGCTGGCCCGCCGCCTCGCCCGCGCCGCCGGGGGCGACATCACCCTCGCGCCCTCCCCGGACGGCGCGAGGTTCGTGGTGTCGCTTCCCGCGGGGTGACGGACGGGACGTGGCCGGGGCCGCCGGCGGCGGTGCGAGGGCGCTGACCGCTACGGTCCGCCGACCGGGCCACGGGTCGAGGGCGCTGACCGCTACGGTCCGCCCGGCACCGGCAGCGGCACCGGCAGCGGCCCGGTCCCGGGGAGGGCGAGGGTCTCGTCGGCGTAGGCGTCCACGAGGTGGAGGTCGTGGGTGACCAGGACGACGGCCAGCCCCCGGGCGGTCCGCAGATCGCCGAGCAGGGCCATGACGCCGTCGGCGGTGGCCGCGTCGAGGGCGGAGGTGACCTCGTCGCAGAGCAGGACCGCGGGTTCGGCGGCCAGGGCGCGGGCGATGGAGACCCGCTGACGCTGTCCGCCGGACAGTTCGTGCGGGTAGCGGGTGGAGAAGTCCGTGGGCAGGCCGACCGCGGTGAGCAGTTCCGCGACGCGGGCGGCGCGCTGCTCCCGGGGCGTGCTGCCGTGGAGTTCCAGGGGGCGGGTGAGGGCGCCGGCGACGGTGCGGGCGGGGTTCAGGGCGCCGAGCGGGTTCTGCGGGACGAGCTGGATGCAGCGCAGCTGGTCGCGGGTGCGCCGCCGCAGGGTGCCCGACAGCGGTCGGCCGTCCAGGGCGAGGGTGCCGGCGCCGGCCGGGTGGAGGCCGGCGAGGGCGCGCAGCAGCGTGGTCTTGCCGCAGCCCGAGGGCCCCACGACGGCGGTCAGGGAGCCGCGCCGGATGTCGAGGTCGACACCGGAGAGGACTTGGCGGCGGGTAGGGCCCGATCCGACGTGGGCACCGAGGGAACGCACCGTCAGCACAGCGACCCGGTCCGGTCCGACCTGCCCCTTCGGTCCGTCCTGCCCCTTCGGTCCGTCCGTCCCGTCCGTCCCGTCCAGCCCGGTGGCGCAGGACGGGCCGGGGACGGTTTCGCGCGGCGGGAGCGCCGCGCGCAGGGCGAGGGTGGTGTCGGTGCAGCGGGCGACGAAGTGGGGGTCGTGGCTGGAGACGGCGATCGCGATGCCGTCGCGGTGCGCCAACCGGCGGACGAGGTCGGCGATCTCGTCGCGCAGGTCGGTGTCGAGGCCGGCGGTCGGTTCGTCCAGGAGCAGCAGGTCGGGGCGGCGGGCGAGGGCACGGGCCAGGGCCACCCGGCGTTGCTGTCCGCCGGACAGGGCGGCGGGTCGGCGCCGCTCCAACTGCTGGTCGGCGGGCAGGCGGACCTGCTGGAGGAGGTCGAGCAGGGCGGTGCGGGACCTGTCGCGGGCGGTCTCGGTGATCAGGCGCTCCACCCGCATGCGGGGGTTGAGGCCGGAGCCGGGGTCCTGGCCGAGGTAGGCGAGGCGTTCGCGGCGCAGGCGCCGCAGCGGTTCGGGGGCGAGGGTGAGGATGTCGTGCCCGAGGACGGTGAGTTCGCCGGTGACCGTGGCGCCGGGTGGCAGGGCGCCGGCGAGGGCGCGCAGCAGGGTGGTCTTGCCGGCGCCCGAGGGGCCGGTGACGGCGTGGACGCGGCCCGGCTCCAGGGTGAGGGAGGCGCCGGTCAGCAGCGGGGTGCCGTCGGTCAGGGAGATGGTGAGGCCGGTGAGCCGGGCGGTGGGGACGGTGCTGCTCACAGGGGGGTCTCCGGGGTGGGCCGGGCGGGTGCGAGGGCTTCGGCGGCGAGGTTGACGCTGATCGCCAGCAGGCCGATGGCCAGGCACGGCGCGGCGACGGCCCAGGGGTTG
Source organism: Kitasatospora nipponensis (assembly GCF_039528135.1). Taxonomy (NCBI): domain Bacteria; kingdom Bacillati; phylum Actinomycetota; class Actinomycetes; order Kitasatosporales; family Streptomycetaceae; genus Kitasatospora; species Kitasatospora nipponensis. The sequence continues at coordinate 12,547 of NZ_BAAALF010000008.1, forward strand.
AGCATGATTCCGGGGGCGTTCTCCCGGATCATCAGGGCCCAGTCGGCCTGCGGCGGTCGGGGACCGAGCTGGAGGAAGGCGGCGATGGAGACGACGTAGACGCCCTCGACGAAGCGCAGGCCGAACAGGGCGAGCAGGGCGGCGCGCAGGTTGGGCAGTACCTCGCGGGCCGTCAGGTACCACAGGCGCTCGCCTCCCGCCGCGGCGCTCTCGACGTATCCGGTGGTGGCGATCGGAGCGGCCGCCGCCGCGACGACGCGCACGGCGTAGGGGATGCCGAGGACGGTGGCGGCGGCGCCGACGGCGAGGCGTCCGCCGCCGGGCCAGGCGAGGGCGACGAGCATGATGCCCAGGACGGGGGGAAGCAGGATGGCGAGGTCGGCGGCGCGCTCCACCCAGCGTCCCAGGCGCGGGCGCAGCGCGGCGAGGATGCCGATCACGGTGGCGGCGCCGGTCCGGGTGACGGCGATGGCCAGCGCGGTGGCGATCAGCGGGGCGCCGCCGGACAGCAGCCGGCTCAGCACGTCGCGACCGAGCAGGTCCCCGCCCAGGACGGCCGCCGAGTCGGGTGTGCCGTAGGGGAGGGTGAGGGGATGGTCGACGGTGTGCGGCGCGAGCAGCGGGCCGGCGACGGCGAGGACGACGAGCAGCAGCGCGGGCAGCGCACGGGTCAGCGCCGTGGCCCGGTAGGGGCGTTGGCGCCCGTCGGTGGTGCCGGTCATCGGTGCGCTCCCAGGACGTGGTCGCGGGCGAGGTCGGCCAGGAGCAGCAACAGGCTGATGACCGCGCCGGTGGTGGCGACGACCGCGGCGACCAGCGGGGTGTCCCGGTCGGCGATGGCTCCGGCCAGGACGGCGCCGATGCCCGGGTAGTTGAAGAGGGTCTCGACGACGACGGCGCCGCCCAGCAGCATGCCGGCGGAGGTGGCGGTGGAGATCGCGACGGCGGGCAGCGCGCCGGGCAGCATGTGGTGGGTCAGGACACGCCGGCGGGGCAGGCCGTCGAGGATCGCCGCCTGCACGTGCGGGAGCGCGCCCTGGTCGGCGAGGGCGCCGCGCACGATCCTGGTGTTCCAGCCGATCTGAGGGATCGCCAGGGCCAGCAGCGGCAGCACCAGCATGTCCCAGGAGGCGGGTGCGCCGTCGGGGCCGGTGAGGGTCACGGCCGGGAGCCAGCCCGTCCACTGCGAGAGCAGGAGCAGCAGGGCGACGGAGACGACGAACTCGGGCAGGGCGAACGCCGCGGTGCACGCGACGGCGACGGCGCGGTCGATCCGCCCCGCGGGCCGCAGGGCGGCCCAACACCCCAGCGCCAGAGCGCCGCTCGCGCTGAGCACCAGCGCGAGCGTGCCGAGCAGCAGGGTGTTGGGGAACGGTGCGGCGAGCACGGTGGTGACGGGCTGTCCGTGGGCGGTGGTGCCGAGGTCGCCGGTGGGCAGGCCGCTCATCCAGTCCCAGAACCGTGTGGTCACGGGCCGGTCGAGGCCCAGGGCGGTGCGGCGGGCGGCCACCTCGGCGGCACCGGCGCCCCGCTCGGAGGTGGCCCCGGCCGCGTCCCCCGGCAGCAGCGCGACGGCGGCGAACACCGCGGCGAGGAGCAGGACGAGCATCGCGAGGCGGCGCGCGGCGAGCCGGGCGGCCCGGCGTGCCCCGCTCAGGACGGGGCCGGAGCGGGCCTTCGGCGCCCGCGCACCGTCGGCGGAGGTGGCCCTGATCAACGGGCCAGCCAGGTCTTCTCGAGCTGGACGCGCCCGTATCCGGGGAGCCCGGGCAGGTCGCGCACGGCCGCGCCCGCGAGGTCGATGCCGTCCGCCATGCCCCACAGCAGGTAGCCGGACCCGGCGAACTCGATCTCCTGGAGCCGGTGCAGCACCCTGGCGCGCTCGGCGGCGTCGGCGGTGCCGAGCGCCGCGCGGTACGCCTCGTCGAACGAGGGCTCCTTCCAGCCGGCCTCGTTCTGGCCGGCCTCGGAGACCATGGTCTTGGAGGCGAAGAACACCACCGAGTCGTTGGTGCCCCAGTAGGTGGTGTACAGCGGGGCCTTGAGCCAGCTCTCGTCCCAGAAGACCTTCGAGTCCTGCTTGACCACGTCGAGCTTCACACCGGCCTCGCGGGCCTGGGTGGCGAAGAGCGTGGCGGACTCGGCCAGGCCCGGGATGTCCTCGGTGGTGAGCAGGTCGTAGCTCCTGGTGGTGTCGAACCCGGCCTCGGCGAGCAGGTGCCGGGCCCGGGCGAGATCGCGCCCGCGCTGCGGGATGTCCTTGGCGAAGGCGGGGTCACCGGTGCCCAGGATGTCGTTGCCGACGGTGCCGTAGCCGGACAGGACCTGCTTGACCATCGCCTCGCGGTCCACCGCCAGGCGCAGCGCCTCGCGCACCCTCGGGTCGGCGAACGGGCCGTCGGCGGTGCGCATCACGATCGGCATCGCCATGTCGTTGGGGCGGCGCAGGATCTGGACGTCCTTGCGGGCCTCGGCGGTTCGGGCGGCGACGGCGCCGACGTTCGAGGCGAGGTCGATCTGCCCGGCGAGCAGGGCGTTGGCCAGGGCCTGCGGGCTCTCGAAGATCCGCACCTCGACGGCGTCCAGCAGCACCGTGCCGCCGTACCAGTCGTCGTTGCGCACCAGGCGGGCGTTGCCGTCGCGGAACCAGTCGAGCTTGAAGGGGCCGGTGCCTGGCGCGCTCGCGATGGCGTCGTCCTTGGTGTCCTTCTTGATGACGAAGGTGGTCAGGCGGGTGAGCAGCGGCAGGTCGGCGTTGGGGTAGTCGCAGGCCAGGACGACGGTCCTCGGGTCGGCGGCGCTGATGCCCTCGGGCCTGATGCCCGGCAGGCGGGAGGCGCCGGCCGGGGTGGCGCGCAGGCGCTTGAGGGAGAAGACCACGTCCTCGGCGGTGACGGGGGTGCCGTCGTGGAACCTGGCGCCCTCGGCGATGGTGAAGCTCCAGGTCCTCAGGTCCTGTGACGGCTGCCAACGCGTCGCCAGGCGCGGTGCGGTGTTGGTCCTCTCGCCGGGCACCGCCAGGGTGTCGTAGATCAGACTGAGGATCAGGTAGTCGCTCTCGTTGGCCTGCGAGCCGTGCGGGTCCCGGGTGACGGATGACGCTTTGCCGAGCGCGCCGACCCTCAACGTCCCACCACTGCAGGGCTGTTCGGATGATGCACCGGAGGGCGCCGCGTTCTTCGCCGTACCGGTGCCGCTGCCGCAGGCCGCCAGCGCACCGGCCGCTCCGATACCGGCACCGGCCCACAGCAGCTGTCGTCTGGTGACGCCCACAGGTGTTCCTCGTTTCAGGTCGAGCAGAAGTTACTTAGGTATACCTATCCTAAGTTTTGAATCCCCTGCAAGCCCGGTCCGCCGGCCCGGCCGTCCGGCGACATCCTGAACGGTGCATCAACTCGGCTTCCCTGCAAGCTTGTTATGGGGCTCTGCTGGTGCAGGTGTGCCCACTGTGGCTGGCGGCACAGCTGTGGTCGGTCAATTGGTAAGGCTTGCCTTACCGAGGCGTGGTTGTTACGTTCCTGGCTGTCCGGTCGCCACGCCGCGCCGGACCCGGAGCCCTCCGCGCTCCCCACTCCACCTCGCCGGGCCCTGTCGCTGACGCACGCCCGCACTCCCACCTGCCCACGCAACGGAAGGTGCCACCGTGCCCACCGCCGCCGCCCCTGCCCCGGTACGCCTGCTCGACGCCGAGCACGTCGCCGAACTCACCACCATCGCGACCGAACTGCTGGACATCCACGGCCTGGCCACCAGCCCCGCGCTGCTCGCCGACCTGCCCCGGGTCCGCACCCGCCTCAGCGCGGGCCTGCACCGGGTACTGCGTCCCGTCGACACCGCGGACGGCCTGTTCGTGCTGCGCGGCCTGACCGTCGAGGACGCCGACCTCGGCGCCACGCCCGGCCACTGGTCCACCGTCGGCGACGCAGGCGCCCGGTGGGACGTGGTCCTGCTGCTGGTCTCCACCCTGATGGGCACCCCGATCGCCTGGGACGGCCAGCAGGACGGCCGCTTCGTCCACAACATCGTCCCCTCCCCGGGCCACGAGACCGTGCAGACCGGCGCGTCCAGCAGCGTGCTGCTCACCCCGCACACCGAGGACGCCTTCCACCCCGGCCGCGCCCACCTGCTGCTGCTGTGCTGCATGCGCAACCACGACGCCGTCGCCACCACCGCCGCCAGCATCCGCCTGGCGAGGCTCTCGGCGCAGGACCGGGCCCACCTCGCCCGTCCCGTCGCGCCGATCCTGCCCGACGACGCCTACGAACAGGCCCAGCGGTTCGGCGGCCGGCCCGAGCCGGTGCCCACCCTGTTCGAGGCCGACGGCGGCCCGACGCTCCGCTACGACCCCGCCTACACCCCGCTCGACGCGGCGGACGACGCCTGGCGCGAGGCGTACGGGCGGCTGGGGGAGGAACTCGCCCGCGTCTCGGTCGCGGTGAGCCTGCGGCCCGGCGACGTCCTGGTGGTCGACAACGACCTGGTCGTGCACGGCCGCGTCCCCTTCGCCGCCCGCTACGACGGCACCGACCGCTGGCTCAAGCGTGCCTCCGTCCGCGTGCCCGGTCGCCGCACCCGCCCCGAGGCCGAGCGCAGCGAGCACGGCTACGGCCAGGCCGCCCTCGAAGCCTGGGCCCTCTGACCCTCCACCGACTCCACCCCTGCCGCACCCACCCCCTCGAAGGGACACCCCCGATGACCACCCGGGACACCCTCACGCCCCACGACGGCACCCTGCGCGTCCTGAGCACCAGCGACCTCGCCGGCATCGACATCACGCTCGCCGACGTCGTCGCCACCGTCGAGCAGGCCTACCGCACCCTGGCCGCCGGGCAGTCGGACAACCCGCGCAAGCTCACCGTCAAGCCCGCCGACGGCCACTCCGTCTCCTACGCGATGCTGGGACGCGACGGCGTGTGCGAGGTCGTGGCGATCAAGACCTCCTACAAGCACGGACTGGACAAGGGCCGCGCGGAGCAGCACTACTACACGACGCTCAGCATCTACGACGACGTCACCGGCCTGCCGGTCGCGATGATGGACTGCTCCCGTATCGGCTCCCTGCGCACCCCGGCCGTCTCCGCCCTGCTGGCCCGCGAGTGCGCCGCCCCCGACGCCCGCACCGCGCTGGTGATCGGCACCGGCACCCAGGGCCGCCTGGCCCTGCCGTTCCTGCTCACCACCCTGCCCGGGCTGGAGCGCCTGCTGCTGTCGGGCACCCACCCCCAGGGCATCGCCGCCGTCCGCCAGGAGCTGGAACGCCACTTCCCCGGCCGCGAACTGGAGTTGGTCACCGACCTCGAGCGCGCGGCCGGCGACGCCGACGTCATCGTCGCGACCGCCGGCGGCCACACCGACGCCGCCGTGCAGGCCGGCTGGCTCAGGCCCGGCACCGTCGCCATCCTCGTCGGCCACGGCCTGGCCCCCTCCACCCTGCACCGCGCCGACCGGGTGATCGCCACCAGCGAGGCGCAGATGCGCGTCACCGGTACCGACCTGGCCGACGGCCGAGGGGCGTTGCCCGCCGTCGACGTGGAGCTGCCCCCCGTCCTGGCCGGCGTGTCCAAGGCCCGCACCGCACCGGGCCAGCGGATCTTCGCCTACAACAGCGGACTGGTCGTCACCGACATCGCCCTCGGCCACCGCTTCGCCCAGCTCGCGGCCGCACAGGGCCTGGGCACCGAGGTCGCACTGTGGCGCTGACCCTGCCCGCCCGCCCCGATCCGGTGCACGAGGAGATCCTGGGCAGCGGCCTCCTGCCGGAGCTGTCCCACGCCCTCGGCGGACCGTTCCACTTCGTGCTGCCCGAACGGTTCGACGCCAACCTGGCCGCCTTCCGCACCGTCCTGGACGAAGCCGGCGTCGAGGGCAAGGTGTACTTCGCGAAGAAGGCCAACAAGGCCGCCGCCTTCGTCGAACGCTGCGCGCACGCCGGCGCCGGGGTGGACGTCGCCAGCCACGGCGAACTGCGCGAAGCCCTGGGCCACGGCGTCCGCGGCGAGGACCTCGTCGTCACCGGACCCGCCAAGAGCGACCAACTCCTGCACGTGGCGGCACTCCAGGGGGCACTGGTCGCCGTCGACTCACCCGACGAACTGGAGCGCGTCCTGCGCCTGGATCCTCCCCGGCCCGTGCGCGTCCTGCTGCGCCGCTTCCCGTCGAGCCAGCCCATGAGCCGATTCGGCCTGGACGACCGGCAGTTGGATGCGGCCCTGGTGCGCTGCGCCGAGGCGGGGGAGCGGGTCCGGATGGAGGGGTTCAGCTTCCACCTGTCCGGCTACGCGGTGCAGCCGCGCGCCGACCTCGCCGGGGAGCTGGTCGAACTCTGCCTCAGGGCACGGGTCCTGGGGCTGCAGGCCGACCGGATCAGTATCGGTGGTGGATTCGCCGTCGACTACACCTCGGCCGAGCACTGGCAGGCCTTCCTCGCCGCGCAGCGCCCCGACGACTACCACGCCCAGAAGTCCTTCACCGCGGGCGACTTCTACCCCTACCACTCGCCCGTCGCCGGGGCCGACGCCCTGCGCGCGATCCTCGCCGCCAGCCCGAACGGCGCCGCGGGCCCGCTCGCGGACCGCCTGCGGGACGCGGGCGTCATGCTGCTGCTGGAGCCGGGCCGCGCGCTGCTGGCCGGCGCCGGGGCGTCCGTGTTCGGCGTCCAGGGCGTCAAGGACCGGGCCGGGTACGGCATCGTCACCGTGGACGGCACCAGCCTGAGCCTGTCCGAGCAGTGGTTCAACAGCGAGTACCTGCCCGACCCCGTGCTCCTCACCGGTGGCAGGCAGGCCGTGGGCCCGCCGTACCGGGCCTGCGTCGGCGGGGCGAGCTGCCTGGACTCCGACCTGCTGACCTGGCGCAAGGTCGGCTTCCCGGTCCGTCCCGCGGCCGGCGACCTGCTGGTCTACCCGAACACGGCCGGCTACCAGATGGACTCCAACGAATCCCCCTTCCACGACCTGCCGCTCCCGCCGAAGGTCGTGCTGAACTCCACCGGGGCGCGCCCCCGTTGGCGGTTCGACCGGCGCCCCGCGTGCTGACCCCGCTGCTCCGCTCCCACTCCGCTCCCGAGGAAACCCCTGTCATGACCGACGCCCTGTTCCGACCGCCGGTGGTCACCCGGATCTCCGACCTCATCGGCTGCACCCCGCTGTTCGAGCTCGCCCGCGCCGACAACGGCGCCCGGCTCCTGCTGAAGCTGGAGATGTACAACCCCACCGGCAGCGCCAAGATCCGGATGGCCCGGCAGATGGTCATCGACGCGGAGGAGCGCGGCGAGCTCCGTCCGGGCGGCCACATCATCGAGTCCACCTCCGGCAACACGGGCCTGGGCCTGGCCGTGGTCGCCGCCGAACGCGGCTACCGCTTCACCGCCGTCGTCGACAACCACGCGGCCGTCGACAAGCTGCGCGGCATGCGGGCCATGGGCACCGAACTCGTCTACGTCGTCGAGGACGGCAGCGAGGAACTCAACACCGCCGCCCGCGAGGAGCTCGCCGAGGACATGGCCCGGGGCCGGGACAACACCTTCTTCACCGAGCAGCACAACAACCCCAGCAACGCGGTGGGTTACCACCCCGTCGGCCGCGAGATCGCCCAGGCCCTCGACAACCGCGTCGACGTGTTCATCGGTGCGGTCGGCACCGGCGGCGGCCTGTGCGGTACCGCGCTGGAGCTCAGGAAGCACGTCCCCGAGGTCACCGTCGTCGGCGTCGAACCCAAGGGCTCCATCGCCTTCGGGCCGCCCGCGCACGACTACTACCAGTCCGGCACCGGCACCCCCGAGGGCGCCACCCTCGGCCTGCTGGTCGACTTCGACCTCATCGACGAAGGCGTCAAGGTCGGCGACGTCGAGGCGTTCGCCACCGCCCGCGTCGTCGCCCGCCGCACCGGCCTGCTGATCGGCGGCTCGGCCGGCGGCGTGGTCCACGAGGCCCTGACCCGCCTGACCACCCTGCCCCCGGACGCCGTCGTGGTCGCCTTCGTCAACGACGGCGGCGAGAAGTACATGGACACCGTCTTCAACGACGACTGGATGAACGCCCGCCACCTCCTCGACGACGCCGTCGAGGCCGACATCGACGAGACCCTCACCAAACTCCGCAGGCCCTGACCTTGGGAAACGTGACGCCCACCATGCAGCAGTCGACCACCCTGGTCCGCGACGGACGCGCCCTCGCGGCGCTCGCCGTCCCCCTCGCCCTCACCCAGCTGGCCCAGGTCGCCCTGACCACCACCGACACCGTCATGATGGGCGTCCTGGGCACCGAGGCCCTCGCCGCGGGCGGTCTCGCCCTGGTGATCTTCAACCAGCTCCGCACCATGGGCGTGGGCCTGGTCACCTCCGTCGGCAACCAGGTGGCGGCCGCGGCGGCCCGCGCCGAACTCGCCGCCGCCGAGCCGGCCCGCCGCACCGTCCCCGACCCGGCGGCCGACCCCGACGGCGAGGTCCGGACCCTGGTGCGGGCGGCGATGGCCGTCGCCACCCTCGCGGGCGCGGCCGGCGCGGTCCTGATGATCCTGATCGGCCAGGCGGCGACCTCCCTGGGGCAGGACGCCGCCGTCGCCCACCGCGCCCAGGGCATGCTCGCGGCCCTCGCCCCCGGGCTGGTCCCCTGCCTCTGGTTCCAGGCGGTCCGCCAGTTCACCGTCGGCATGCGCCGCCCGCAGGCCCTGCTGCGGATCACCATCGCCTCCGTCGCCGTCAACGCAGCCCTCAACTGGGGCTTCATCCACGGCAGCTGGGGCCTGCCCACGCTCGGCCTCACCGGCATCGGCGTGGCCACCAGCAGCGTCCACCTGCTCTCCTTCCTCGCCCTGTACGCCAGCGCCCGCCGCGACCCGCGGCTGGCCCCCCTGCTCGGCCTGGACTTCTGGAAGGCCGACCCCGCGACCGTGCGCCGCCTGCTCGGCCTCGGCCTCCCCATCGCCGCGACCTACGGCTCCGAAGCCGGGTTCTTCTCCGTCACCGCCCTGCTCGCCGGCGGCTTCGGCGCCGCCGCACTCGCCGCGCACACCGCCGTCAACCAGCTGATCTACATCGTCTTCCAGGTCGCCGTCGGCCTCTCCCACGCCGCCTCCATCACCGTCAGCCGCGAACTCGCCCTCGGCGACCTCGACGCGGCCCGCCGGATCAAGAACACCGCACTCGCCTGCGGCGCCGCGGTGATGGCCGTGGTCGGCACGGTCTACCTCACCCTGCCCGACCTCGTCCTGCGCCCCTACTTCGACCCCCGCTCCGCCACCGACCAGCAGGCCCTGCACATCGCCACCGGTCTCCTCGCCGTCGTCGCCGTGCTCCAGTTCTTCGACTGCGCCCAGAACATCGGCGTCGGCCTCCTGCGCGGTCTCGACGACACCGGGAGCGGCTTCCGCATCACCCTCATCGGCTACTGGGCCGTCGGGCTGCCCGCCTCCCTGCTCCTCGCCTACCCCCTCGGCGGCGAGACCCGCGGTCTGTGGCTCGGCCTCCTCCTCGGCCTCGCCACCACCGCGGTCCTCCTGCTGCGGCGCTACGGCCGGACCCTCACCACCCGTGCCGCCGTGACCCGCGCGGCCGTGGCCGTCGAGTGCTGAGCTCGTCCCCTGCGCCGAGCGGGAACCGGCTCGGCGCCACCGTCCCTGCCCGCCCGCAGCGCCAGGGTCCCGATGCGCGGTGCCAGGCGGGTGCGACGGCCGCGGCCGCCTGGATCCCGCCGCGCGCGGGCCGCGGGCGCCCCAGGGGCGCTAGCCGAGGGGGACTTCGGCGGAGCGGGACTCGATGGCATCGAGGGCGGCCAGGGCTTCGGCATCGAGAGTGATCCCGCCGGCGGCCGTGTTGGCCTCGAGGTGGGCGGGGTCGGCGGTGCCGGGGATGAGCAGCACGTTGGGGGACCGGTGCAGGAGCCAGGCGAGGCCGACCTGGGAGGGCGTGACCCCCAGGGATTCGGCCACGGCGTGCACCGCCGGCTCGTCGGTCGCCTTGGGCAGGCCCGGGAAGGCACCGCCGAGCGGGAAGAACGGCACCCAGGCGATGCCCTCGGCCGCGCACAGCCGCAGCATGTCCTCGTCGTCGCGCGAGACGAGGCTGTACGCGTTCTGCACGCAGGCGATGCCCGCCGGCAGGGCGCGCCGAAGGCCGTCGAGGGTGACGCCGCTCAGACCGATCGCGCCGATCCTGCCCTCGTCGCGCAGGGCGGTCAGTACCTCGAGCTGGTCGTCGAGGTCGACCACCTGGTCGCGGTCGGGGCGCAGGCCGGGGCCGGAGTCGAGGCGGCGCAGGTTGACCACCGGGAGCCGGTCGACGCCCAGGCTGCGCAGGTTGTCCTCCACGCTGGCGCGAAGCTGTTCGGGGTGCTGCGCGAGACGCAGTGGCATGGGCCCGCCCGGGTCGGGGTCGGCCCCCACCTTCGTGACGACCAGGACGTCGTCCGCGGGGCGCAGTGCCTCGCGGATGACCTGGTTCGCGAACCCGAAGCCGTAGAACTGGGCGGTGTCCACGTGGTCGACACCCAGCTCGACCGCGCGGCGCAGCAGGGCGACGGCCTCGTCGCGGCTGTGGTGCAGGCGTTGGAGCTGCAGGGCGCCGTAGCCGACCCGGGAGACGGTGCGGCCGGCGAACGGAGCGGTCAGGGTGGTCATGGTGCGGTCTCCTCATCCGGTGACTGCAGGGCGGTGTGGAGCAGTTGGGCCAGGTAGAGGCTCTGTACCCGGTGGGCGATCGCGGTGGCGTGCTGCTGGGCCTCGGCCGGCTCGAGGTGTTCGACCTTGACCAGCCAGGCGGTGACGCTCTCGTGCACCATCGCGCGCATCCCGTCGATCGTCTCGACGACGATGCCGTGGATGGCCGGGTTGTTGGTCGCCTCGCCCCAGGTCTGCACGGCGACCCGGGCTTTGATCGGGTCGATGCCGGCGATCAGACGGGCGAGCAGTTCGTCGGGGTCGGGCGGGGTGCTGCTCGCGGCGTACTCGCCGAGGGCCTCCGCACGCTCGGCGAGCACCGAGTGGGCGGAGGCCCGGACCAGCTCGGACTTGTTGCGGTAGTGGGCGTAGATCGAGCCCGTCGACAGGCCGGACTCGGCCGTGATGTCGGCGATCGAGGTCCGCTCCAGGCCGTTGCGGCTGAAGCAGCGCACGGCGGCCTCGGTGATCTGGGCGCGCCGGAGTTCCTTGCGTGCGTCCGTGAGTCGAGGCACCGCCATCCCCTGCAAAAAGAATGCTGGTTCTGCTTGTCGCCCTCACCATACAGAACCCGGGTTCTGTTTGTCGCGCGGGTCGATCGCTACACCGTGCCCCTCCTGGCTCGGCGCGCCGTCAACGCCGTCAGGCCGGTGCGGGGCGCTCGCGGAGGACGGCGACTCCGTCGCCGTCGAGGGCATCGCAGTAGTCCATGCGACCGGCCATGGCCATGACCAGGGCCAGGGTGGTGCCGGACACCCGTGGCCCGTCACCGGCGGCGAAGCGGCCGTCGGTCGCCGTCAGGCGCAGGCCGGCCACGCGCCTCTTGGAGAGGACGGGCAGATCGGAGCGCTGGTAGTAGTCGGCCAGGGCGGTCAGGGTGGTGAGGGGGTAGTCACGCTCGATGCCGAGGGGTCGGCGGATGTCCTCCGCGTGGACGACGGTCTCGCCGAGCATCGCCAGTGTCGAGGGGAGCGGCTTGGTCGTGCTGGTGATCACCCGGTGGAATCGCGCGAGCGTCTCGGCGGGGGTGGCGCCCAGCTGTTCGGCCAGCCGCATCTCGACCTGCCGTTCGAAGTCGAAGCGGCAGCGGATCACACCCGCCATCCAGCGCACCGGGTTGAGGCTCGCTCCCGCGGTCAGGTGCGCCAGCACCTCGCGAACGGTCAACCGGTCGCAGAGCGACTTCGTGGCCCACTGCTGCTCGGTCAGTTCCGCCAGGTCGGCGGCCAGGGCGGCCCGTTCGGCATGGATCAGCGACCAGGGGCCGGTCGCGGGTCGACGGCCGAAGGTCGGGGTGGGTGACGTGGATGTCATGCGGCGATGCTCCTGTGCGGTGGTCAGGCGGGCGGGGATTCGGTCAGCGGCCGACGAGGCCGACGGGTTCAGCTGTCTCCTGGGTGGGCCCAGGGAGGACCGGTCGTACGTGCTCACAGGTGAGACCCCTGCCGTGCGGCAGAATCGTCGCTCATGGGCGAGAAATCTTCCGACCGGCGCGCAGGTGGCACCACCGGGGCGAGCGGGCAGCGCGGTGAAGACCACGCTCACCGCGCTCAGGAAGCCGACCTGGCCCGCGCCCGGGAGGGGGACGGCGCCGCATTCACCCGCCTGGCGTCTCCCCTGCGCCGGGAGTTGCACGCCCACTGCTACCGCATGCTCGGTTCGGCCCACGACGCCGACGACGCGGTGCAGGAGACGCTGGTGCGCGCCTGGCGAGCGCTGGCGCGCTTCGAGGGTCGCAGCACGGTGCGGACCTGGCTGTACACCGTGGCCACCCGGGTCTGCCTGGACGCGGTCGAGGCCCGCGCCGCGCGGGCCCTGCCGATGGACCTGGGCCCGTCGAGCCGACACGCTGCGCTCGACCGGGTTCCGCGCACCGACGTCGCGTGGCTCGGCCCCTACCCCGACGCCGGTCTCCCGCACGGCCCGGCGGGACCGGAGGCCCGCTACGAGCAGCGCGAGGCGGTGGAGCTGGCGTTCGTCGCCGCATGCCAGCACCTGCCGGGCAACCAGCGGGCGGCGCTGCTGCTGTTCGACGTCCTGGGGTTCACGGCAGCCGAGATCGCCGCCATGATGGACACCTCCACCACCTCGGTGAACTCCGCGCTCGCCCGCGCGCGCCGCGTCCTCGCGGCGAGGCTTCCCGCCCGCACCCAGCAACGGACACTGCGCTCCCTCGGCGACGCGAGGGCACGGACGCTGGCTGCCGCATTCGCCGGTGCGCTGGAGCGCGGTGACGCCGATTCCCTGATCGCGCTGCTCACCGACGACGTCACCTGGTCGATGCCGCCGCTGCCGCACTGGTACCACGGCATCGACGCCGTCGCCGACTTCGCCGTGCGGGTCCCCATCACCCGCTGCCCGAGCTGGCGACACCGGGTGATCAGCGCCAACGGCCAGGCGGCCATCGCCTTCTACCTCGGCACCGACCCTGCCGGGCGGCATGACGCCTGGGCCATCGCGGTGCTGGACCTGCGAGATGACCGGATCGCCGCGATCACCTCGTTCCTCGACCCCGACCCCTTCGGACGCTTCGGCCTGCCCTCGACGGTGGGTTGACCCGGCGGGGTGGGGCGTCGGTCCGTGGGACCCGCGGGGTCCGCGGTCAGTCGGTGCCGCGTTCGGCGAGGGTGTGGGCGACGAGGGCGTTGGCGTGTCCGTGGCCGAGACCGTGCTCGGACTTGAGCCATCCGACGAGTTCCCCGTGCCTGGTCAGGGGCGAGGTGCGGATCGCCTCCTTCCACTGCTCGATCGGACGGCCGTACTTCTCCTCGATCGACGGGAAGTAGCTGGCGGGGCCCTTCAGCGGTGCGGTCATGACGCGGCATCCTGTCCGTGGGGTGTGGTGGTCTCGGGGTGTCGCCGTGGGTGCGGGAGGCGGAGCCGCTACGGCCGTGCGGCCGGGGCGGGGCCGGCCAGCCGGGTGAGGGCCGCGGTGAGCGCGAGCAGGCCGAGGCCGGCGGCGGCGGTGAAGGCCGCGACCGTGCCGGCGGAGGCGGCGAACCCGGCGATGATCGCCAGTGGCAGGAGGCGGTAGGTCAGGGCCCAGCCGCGCCGGCCGTGGGCGGCGAAGTGCCGCGCGAGCACGAGGAACGCGGCGCACAGGGCGAGGTAGCCCACTGTGCCGCTGAGCAGGTGGACCGTTCCGTGCCCGCTCAGCGTGGCCGGACCGTCCGGCGTGCCGGCCGGGAAGCCCGCACCGGGGTCGGCCGTGAACACCCCGGCGAGCAGGAAGGACGCGCCGAACGCGCCGACCAGGCGCGGCGCCCAGGTGCCGCCGGCGCGCTGGCCGATCGCCTGCCGCAGTCCCACCGCGCCGGCGGTGAGCAGCACGCCGGTGGCCAGGAAGCCGGCGACCTGGATCCAGCCCAGCGAGCCGAGGCTGAGCTGGCTGATGGCGTTCCTGGAGAAGTCGAAGCCGGTGCGGGTGAGCCCCCCGATCACGCCCACCCCCAGGAACAGCGGGCCGGCCGCCGCCCCGCAGGCGAGCAGCGCGCGGGTGGTGCGCGGAGTCGAGATGGCGCGGCCGGTGAACGGTGCGCGGACTGCCTGAGCCATGCGGAATCCCCCTACGCCGAGGGTCGAACCTCGGAACTGGACGGTGCAGTACTGAAGAACTGGACGGTACAGTACCCAGCGAGGAACTGGACTGTCCAGTACTGTTGACCCGAAGGAGGGGACCATGGAAGCGAACGAACCCGGCGGCCGCTCGGCCCGCAAGCACCAGGCGATCATGGACGCCGCGACGGCGGTGTTCATGGCGAAGGGCTACGCCGGCACGAGCATGGACGACATCGCCAAGCTGGCCGCGGTGTCCAAGCAGACGGTGTACAAGCACTTCGCCGACAAGGAGAAGCTCTTCGCCGCGATCGTGCTGGCCACCACCGACCGGATCGAGGCCATGATCGACCTGGTGGCCGACATCCCGGCCGAGGCGGACCCGCTGGAGGAGAACCTGCTCCGGCTGGCCCGCCAGTTCCTGACCACGCTCACGCAGCCCCAGGTCCTCCAACTGCGGCGCCTGATCATCGCCAACGCCGACACCTTCCCCGAGCTGGGCGCCGCCTGGTACGAGCAGGGCTTCGAGCGGGTCCTGGCCACCCTGGCCGACAGCTTCCAGCGTCTGGCCGACCGCGGGCTGCTGCGGATCGACGACGCCCTCCTGGCCGCCAACCACTTCTCCGGGCTGCTGCTGTGGATCCCGGTGAACAAGGCCATGTTCCACGGCGGCCCGCAGCACACCCAGCCCCAGCTCGACCACTACGCCGACGCCGGGGTGCGGGCCTTCCTCGCCGCCTACCGCTGACCCCGGCCGCCCGTCGATGTCGATGTCGACGGCGGCGGCCGGGCGGTGCGTGCGGGCCGGGCGACGTCAGGCCGGCGAAGTCGGCCCCCCGCGGTGGCGCGCCCTGCGGAGCGCGGCCAGGTTCGTGGCGACGAGCCGGCTGTCCGGATGGTCGGGGCCCAGCAGGCGGGTCATGACCTCCAGCGTCTCCTCGACCAGGGGAGTGGCCTCGTCCAGGCGCCCCGCCGTCCAGTAGGCGCTGGCGAGGTTGTTGCGCGCCATGAGCGTCAGCGGGTTCTCGTCACCCAGGACCCGCGCCATGGCATCCAGGCAGTCCCGGAACATCGGGGTCGCCAGCCGTAGGTCCCCCGCCGCCAGGTGGGCGTTGGCAAGGTTGTGACGTGCCACCAGCGCATCGGGATGGTCGGGGCCCAGCACACGGACCATCGTGGCCAGGTTCGTCGTGAACAGCGGGAGGGCGCGGAGCAGGTCACCCGCCCCCTGGTACCCGTCGGCGAGGTTGTTGCGGGAGGTGAGGGTCTCGGGGTGGTCGGCTCCCAGGACTCGTACCCGGTCCTCCAGGGTCTGTTCCAGGAGGGGGATCGCCCGACCCAGGTCTCCCGTGACGCTGTAGGCGGTGCCGAGGTTGTTGCGCGTGGTAAGGGTGTCGGGGTGGTCGGTGCCCAGGACCCGCTCGGTGGCGGCCAGGGTCTCCTCGAACAGCGCGATCGCGCGGTCCAGGTCGCCCGTCGACCAGTGCCCTTGGGCGACGTTGTTGCGCGAGGCGAGGGAGTCCGGGTGGTCGGCGCCCAGGATCCGTACCCGGCTGACGGCGGCACGTTCGAAGTAGACGGCCGCACTTCGGTGCTGGCCCTGTGCGAAGAGGAAGAGGCCGGCGCTGTTGAGGACGGTCGCGGCGGCTTCGGTGTCCCCTTCGGAGGGCGTGTGCTGGGCGAGCGAGTCGACGTGGGGCAGCAGGGCGCGCCAGGTACGCCAGGTGGCGGGGTCGATCCAGGTGGAGGGGAGAGCGGCCGCCAGACTCTTCGTCGCCTGCTGGAGGGCGGCGGCGACGTCGTCCGGCCGGCGGTGCGGGTCCTCCGCGTCGGGGGTCCGGGCCAGGGCCTGGACGAGCCGGTGCACGGTCAGCGTCTCGCCGGTCGCGGTGATCATGCTGTAGGCCGCCAGACGCCGAACCGCCTGCTGGACCGCGGGAGGTGCGCCGAGGTGGTCCAGGAGGGAGCGGGGGACCGCCTCCGGTGCGAACCAGGCGAGAACGCGCAGGACCTGTCCGGCCAGGGGAGTGTCGGCGAGGCGGTCGAGGCTGATCTGCCAGACCCGTGCCATGGTGCGCTCGCTCTCGTACCCCTCCTCGGCCTCGTGGTACATGAAGGCCGGATGGTCGGCGAGTTGACGCAGATACGCGCGGGGGGACAGCCGGCTCTCGGCCAGGTAGGCGCCGGCCTGTCGGACGGCCAGTGGCAGGTGTCCCAGTTCGGCGCAGAGTTCGGCCGCGCCGGTCAGATCCACCGGATCGCCGCTGCTGCGGGTGAGGACCTGGGTCAGGGTGGCCAGGGCCTCGTCCGGGTCGGGAACGTCGATGCGGACGGGGCCGGCGATGTCCTGCCATCCCGAGGCGCGGCGGCTGGTGATCAGGATGCGGCCCGTGGTCAGGCGGGCCAGCAGTGGTCTGACGTCGGCGGGGTCGTCGACGTTGTCCAGGACGAGCAGCCACCCCCGGTGGCCGGCCAGCCACTGCACGGCCCGCTCGCGCAGGTCCTCCGTGCGCAGTCCGGCGAGGGCCGGCTGGAGCGCTCGGGCCAGATCGGCCAGGCCGGCGTCCAGGGTGGCCGGCGTGTCGGCGGTGATCGACCAGATGGGGTTGGCCGTGTCCCGCTGGGTGTCCGCCCAGTGCGCGGCCAGGGTGCTCTTGCCGACCCCGCCCAGTCCGTGGATCACCCGCACCACCGGACCACCGGCGCCGTCCGATGCGAACCCGGTGTCCAGCTGGGCCCGTTCGCGTGCTCTTCCCACGAACATGCCCTGGCCGAGCAGATGCTCCAGCTTCACCAGACCCGGCGGAGCGTCCACCTCCACGGGCGGTCGCAGTGCCTCCGGCGGCAGCTGCACGATCGTCGTGTGGTCCCCGCTGCTCACCACGCCCAGGAACGGTCCCCCGTGCGTGTCGATCGCGATGGACCGCTCGCCCGAGGCCACCACGGCGCCGCCCCGTGCCGCGGGCGCGTCCTGCGGATCGCGCGGACTCCGCCCGGCGGCCCTCCTCACGGCCGCGGCCCTGCGGCCTGGTCGCAGGTGGTGATGTCGCCTTCCACCCCGTCGCCGACGGCCACCGATCGATCACCCGACGCCACCACCGACCCCGGCGCCCGCCCGACCCGGGGCCCCGGCGGGGACGCCGGGCCCGTGGACCCGCCGGCACCGGGAGTGTGCCGCGCACCCGTCCCGGTGTCGCCCGTGGAGATGTTGCCCTTCACCGACCCTCCCACCGCGACGGACCGTGCGCCGGATGCCTCGACGCTCACCCCCGACGCGGTCCCGGCCCCACCCTGGCCGCTGTCGGAGGCGGCGAAGCCCTGCCCCCAGAGCACGGCCAGGGCCGCCACCGCCGCACCCAACGCCGAGGCCACGCCCCAGCGGGTGGCCGCGTCGTCGACCAGCGACGGCAGCACCCAGAGCCCGCACACCACCGCCGGCACGGCAAAGGCCGAAACCGTCACCACCCCCGCCAGCAACCACCGTGCCCCACGGTCCAAAGGTCCCACCCCACCGGTCGATCTGATGTGTCGTCACCACGATCTCAGGGACGCCGCCCCTCCGTGGGGAGGACGGCGGTTCTGTTGCCCGGTCGGCTCGCAGCCGTGACCGGAGCCGTACGCGCGCCGGACTACCGGCTCGCCCCCGAGCCCCCGTGCCCGCCGCGATCACGGCCTGCTCGCCCGGCTCCCGGACGACTCCACCCGGACCGCCGACGGACGCCACGTGTGCCAGTCCTTCGCCGGTCGGCGGTGAGCCGCTGTCGGACGCGGCCCGCACCCCGGCGCGTCGCAGTAAGCTGAAAGGCTCTGCTCATCCTCCCCCCACCGGAGGCACACCATGAGCTCCACGGCTCGCGATCTCGCGACCATCACGGACGTCATCGAGCCCGCCGGCGACCCCGTGCCGCCCACCGTCGTGGCCCGCGCGCGGCGGACCGTGGCTTCCTACGCCAAGGACGCCGACGACTGCCGGATGCTGCTCAGTGCCCTGGGCCTGGGCCCGGACACGGACGACGCAGCCGGTGGCGGTTCGGCCGGGCACCACTGAGGACCCCGACAGGCCCACCACGCGGGACCACTCCGTCACCGGCCGGACGCCGACCGGCGGGCGCGGGTCGCGGCGCACCCGGCCGTCGGGGGCGCCTGCCAATGAGGTGAACCCGAACCCGCTCCCGCCCACGCTGCCGCACCGCCCGTCCCGCCGCGACCAGACTGGTCCGACGGGCTACGCGGACGAGAGGTGCGGGTCGCATGCGGCGCACGCGGGACGAGCGGCTGGAGAGGCACCGCGAAGAACGCGCCCGGGGGCGCCGCGACCCGCGCGAGCCGGCCGGGGTGGCCACCGAGGGGGCCGGGCGGCAGCGGGCCGGGGAGCGCGTCGAGCGGGCCGCGCTCGCGCTGGACGGCCGGCTTCCGTTCCTGGACGCGGCCAAGGGCCAGCTGCGCAAGGTCTTCCCGGACCACTGGTCGTTCCTGCTGGGCGAACTCGCGCTGTACAGCTTCGTGTTGCTGCTGCTCACCGGCGTCTACCTGACCTTCTTCTTCAAGCCGACGATGGCGGAGGTGGTCTACGCCGGGTCGTACGCGCCGCTGCGCGGCCTGCGGATGACCGAGGCCTACGCCAGCACCCTGGCGATCAGCTTCGACGTGCGCGGCGGGCTGCTGATCCGGCAGATCCACCACTGGGCCGCGCTGGTCTTCCTCTCCTCGATCGGCGCGCACCTGCTGCGGATCTTCTTCACCGGCGCCTTCCGCCGCCCGCGTGAGGTGAACTGGCTGATCGGCCTCACCCTCTTCCAGCTCGCCCTGGTCGAGGGCTTCGCCGGCTACTCGCTGCCCGACGACCTGCTCTCCGGCACCGGCCTGCGCACCGCGCAGGGGTTCATGCTGGCGGTTCCGCTGGTCGGCAGCTACCTCAGCTTCTTCGCCTTCGGCGGCCAG
Source organism: Kitasatospora nipponensis (assembly GCF_039528135.1). Classification (NCBI taxonomy): domain Bacteria; kingdom Bacillati; phylum Actinomycetota; class Actinomycetes; order Kitasatosporales; family Streptomycetaceae; genus Kitasatospora; species Kitasatospora nipponensis. The sequence continues at coordinate 31,696 of NZ_BAAALF010000008.1, forward strand.
TGGCCGGGCACCGACATCGTCCCCCGGCTCTACACCACCCACATCCTGCTGCTGCCCGGCCTGCTGCTGGCCCTGGTGACGGCCCACCTGATCCTGGTCTACTACCTGAAGCACACCCAGTGGGCCGGGCCGGGGCGCACCGCGCGCAACGTGGTGGGCAAGCCGCTCTTCCCGCACTTCCTCACCCAGACGATCGGCCTGCTGGCGATGGTGTGCGGTCTGATCGCGGTGCTGGCCGCGACGGCCCAGATCAACCCGATCTGGAAGTACGGTCCCTACCGACCCGACCAGGCCTCCACGGACGCGCAACCGGACTGGTACATGGGGTTCCTGGAGGGGGCGCTGCGGCTGATGCCGGGTGCCGAGACCCGGTTGTGGGGGCACACCGTCTCCTGGAACCCGCTCATCCCGGCGGTGCTCTTCCCGCTGGTCCTCTTCATGCTGCTGTACGCCTACCCGTTCGCCGAGCGCTGGATCACCCGGGAGAGCGGCGAGCAGCACCTGTGCGACCGGCCGCGCGACCGGCCGACCAGGACCGGCATCGGGGTGGCGGGGCTGACCGGCTACGCCGTCCTGCTGCTGGCCGGCGGACAGGACGTGCTGGCGCTGGTCTTCGGCGTCTCGGTGAACGCGCTGGACTGGACCCTGCGGGTCGCCCTGTTCGTCGCCCCGGTCCTCGCCTTCTGGCTCACCCGCTGGCTCTGCCTGGCGCTGCAGGCCCGCGACCGCGACCGGCTGCGAGCCGGGCGGCAGCCCACCGGCTTCGTCCGCCAGTCCCTCTCCGGCGGATTCGAGGCGGAGCACGAGAAGGTGACGGATCATCAGCTGTATGCGCTGACCCTGCACCAGCGGCCGACGCCGCTGACCGCCGCCGACGCCTCCCGCCGCCAGCGGGTCCGGACGGCGCTGAGCAACTGGTACTACCGGGACCGTGTCCGGGACCGGGTCTGAGGGTCCGGGCGCCGGCGCGCGGCTACTGGCCGCGCTGTCCGTACTGGAAGACGAAGCCCAGCACGCCCGGCACCAACAGCCCGAACCCGATCAGCGCCAGCCAGAGCCCGAAGACCACGCCCAGCGCCAGGACCGCGGCCCCCGCGGCGGTCAGCAGCGGATAGGCGCTGACCGGGGCGAAGAAGTCCAACGGCCCGGCGCCCTCGGCGATCTCCGCCCCCGCGCGGTCCTGCGGCCGGCCCCGCCGGCGCAGGTACTGGCTCCAGAAGAAGGCCGCCAACAGGGCCGACATCAGGAAGGCGACCGTCAACGCGGCCTTCCCGCCCGGCTCGTGGGCGAAGACGCTGTAGACCGCGGCCATCAGGCCGAAGAAGCAGGCCCAGCCGGTGAAGAGGTAGGCCTCGGCCTTCACGGGCGCTCCTCCTGGGGTTCCAGCACGGTCCGGCTCTGCGCGGGGTGGTGCAGGTCGAAGGCCGGGCACTCGGAGCGGATCCGGGGCATGGTGTGGAAGTTGTGCCGCGGTGGCGGGCAGGAGGTGGCCCACTCCAGCGAGCGGCCGAAGCCCCACGGGTCGTCCTCGGTGACCTTCGGCGCGTACCTGGTGGTCCGCCAGATGTTGTAGAGGAAGGGCAGCGTGGACAGGCCCAGCAGGAACGAGCCGATGCTGGAGACGGTGTTGAGGGTGGTGAAGCCGTCGGTGGCGAGGTAGTCGGCGTAGCGCCGCGGCATGCCCTCGGCGCCCAGCCAGTGCTGCACCAGGAAGGTGGCCTGGAAGGACGGGAGGAGCAGCCAGAAGTGCAGCCGGCCCAGCCGTTCGTCCAGCATCCTCCCGGTGATCTTCGGCCACCAGAAGTAGAGGCCGGCGAAGGTGGCGAAGACCACCGTGCCGAAGAGCACGTAGTGCAGGTGGGCCACCACGAAGAAGCTGTCCGTGACGTGGAAGTCGATCGGCGGCGCGGCCAGCAGGACCCCGGTCAGCCCGCCCAGCAGGAAGGTGACCAGGAAGCCGAGCGAGAACAGCATCGGGGTCTCGAAGGAGAGTGAGCCGCCCCACAGGGTGCCGACCCAGTTGAAGAACTTCACCCCCGTGGGCACCGCGATCAGCAGCGAGGTCAGGGAGAAGAAGGGCAGCAGCACCTGCCCGGTGGCGAACATGTGGTGGGCCCAGACCACCGCGGACAGTGCCGTGATCGCGATGGTGGCGCCCACCAGCCCGTAGTAACCGAAGATCGGCTTGCGGCTGAAGACCGGGAGGATCTCGCTGACGATCCCGAAGAACGGCAGCGCGACGATGTAGACCTCCGGGTGTCCGAAGAACCAGAACAGGTGCTGCCACAGCAGTGCCCCGCCGCTCGTCGCGTCGAAGACGTGGCTGCCGAACCGCCGGTCCGACTCCAGGGCCAGCAGGGCGGCGGTCAGCACCGGGAAGGCCAGGAGCGCGAGGATCGAGGTGAACAGGACGTTCCAGGTGAAGATCGGCATCCGGAACAGCGTCATCCCCGGGGCCCGCAGGCACACGATCGTGGTGATGAAGTTGACCGCGCCCAGGATCGTGCTCAGCCCCGCCACCACCAGGCCCATGGCCCACAGGTCCCCGCCGTGACCCGGGCTGTGCACCGGTCCGTTGAGCGGCGCGTAGGCGAACCATCCGAACGAGGCGGCGCCCCCGCTCGTGAGGAAGCCGGAGACGACGATCAGGCCGCCGAACAGGAAGACCCAGTAGGTGAACGCGTTCAGCCGGGGGAAGGCCACGTCCGGCGAACCGATCTGCAGCGGCATCACGGCGTTGGCGAAGCCGGCGAACGTCGGGGTGGCGAAGAGCAGCATCATCACCGTGCCGTGGATGGTGAAGAGCTGGTTGTACTGTTCGTTGCTGAACAACTGGAGCCCCGGTCGGGCCAGTTCGGCCCGCATCAGCAGGGCCAGTACTCCGGCGAAGAGGAAGAACCCGAAGGCGGTGCCGAGGTAGAGGTTGCCGATCACCTTGTGGTCGGTGGTGGTCAGCCACCCCAGGACCCGCCGGCCCCGGCGCACCCGCACGGACGTTCGCTCGGGGGTCTGCGCCAGCTGCGTCATCCGACCTCCTGGGCTGGAACCGGTGGGCTCATGCAACCACCCGACGTTTCCCCTCGGCGGCAGGCACACCCACGGCGCGCCGCACGTCGTCCGCTCGGCGGGGCGGACCGTGGTGCAGGTGGTGCCAGTGGTACCAGTGGTGCCGGGCAGGATGCCCGGGGCGTCATCCGAGTTCGTTCTCCCGCAGGTCCGGCGTGGTGCGCAGCGCGGCGGCGAACCAGTCGGCGTAGCGGTTCCCCAGGGGTGGGGCGGAGGCGCCGTGCAGCACGACGCTGAGGCCGACGGTCACGGCGATGACGCCGCTGGTCAGCGCGGTCCCGGGCAGGTGCTCCTCGAAGGCGATGAGGCCGAAGACCAGGGAGGCGAGCCCGCGGGGGCCGAACCAGCCGAGGTAGGCGACGGAGGCGGAACGCAGTCCCGTCCCGGCCAGCGCCAGGGCGACCGGAAGCATCCGGACCACGGTCAGGCTGATCAGCGCGTACAGCGCCGCGCGCCACGTCAGGTGCTGGAGCGCCGGGCCGAGGATGACCGCGCCGAAGACCAGGAAGCTCAGCGAGGCCAGCAGCGTGCCGAGCCACTCGGTGAGCCGGGTGCTCGGAACGGCGGCCGGAGCAGGTCCGGGCTCTGCGACCGGCGCGGCCGGCGCGCGGAGGCGGTTCCCGAAGGCCAGCCCGGCGGCCCACGCGCCGATGAACCCGCTGCCGTCGGTCGCGACGCAGAGCGCGTACGCGATGACCGGGACGGCCAGCGCGAGGAACTGCCGCCAGTCACGGTCGATCCACTCCTGGGCGACCGAGCGGCGCAGCAGGTCGGCCCCGGCCCGGCCGACCGCGAGGCCGAGCGCACCGCTGAGCACCAGCGCGCGCAGGAAGGTCACCACGACCCCCGGATGACCGTGCTGCCCCTCGTCCGCCGCCGCCAGGGCCAGGACGAAGAACGGGAGGGCCAGGCCGTCGTTCAGGCCGGACTCCACCGACAGTCCACCGCGCACCAGCGCCGGGACCCGCGGGTTGGCGACCGCCTGGCGGCCCAGCGCGGCGTCCGTCGGTGCCAGGGCGATGCCGACCAGCGCCGACTCCCACCCGCCCAGCCCCGGCAGCAGCCACCACGCCACGAGCCACCCGAGCGCCATCGTGGCCGGCAGCCCCAGCGTGAGCAGCCGCACCGGAAGGAACTCCTCGCGCCGCAGCTCGCGGCCCCGGATCGCCGCCGCGTCCGCGAAGAGCACGAGGGTCAGCGCGCCTTCCAGCAGCGTCCGGGTGACCTCGGGGTCCGCTGCCTCGTCCAGCAGATCCAGGCCCAGGGGGCCGAGGGCCAGCCCGACCACCATGAAGACCAGCGGCGCGGAGAACACCGTGGTCGAGAGCCGTCGTGACAGCGCTCCGTAGCCGACCACCACACCACCGGCCGCCACCAGCGTCCACGGGCTCACCGGCACTCCTCCGCCCAGCACGCACGGTCATCTCGGGCATTGTCCGTCAATCCGGGACGGAAGCCGCGACCATCGGGCGGGAACGTGTCGCGCGTCGAGGGCGCGCCGGACCGTGGGTGGACCGTCGTCATCCGCCCTGGTCGCCGGCCGGACCGGCGGGGACGGTGATGATCGGGCAGCGGGCGTGGTGCAGCAGGCCGCGCGGGACCGAGCCGAGCCGCATACCGGTGAAGCCGCCGTGCCCGCGGCGTCCCACCACCACGGCCAGCGCCTGCCGGGAGGCCCCGGTCAACTCGGCCACGGGGTGCCCGCGGAGCACTTCGTGGGTCAGGCCCGTGTCGGGGTAGCGGTCCGTGCGGCCGGCGGTCGCCTCGGACAGCAGCCGGTGGGCCTCCTGCTCGGTGGCGTGTTCGTCGACGACTGCGAAGAACGACGGCTGCCAGACGAAGATCGCCCGCAGGGACGCGCCGCGCTGATCGGCGTAGGAGTGGGCGAAGTCCACGGCGGCGGCCGAGCCGGGGCTGCCGTCCACGCCCACCACGACGTACGGCGGACGACCGGTGGCGTGCTCCGGTTCGTGGGCCACCACCACCGGGCAGGCGGCCTGCGCGCTGACCGGGAGGGCCACGGAGTAGGTGCTGAGCCGTTCTGCCACCGGCGACAACTGCCGCGAACCGAGGACGACGAGCCCGGCGCGGGGGGACCGGCCCACCAGGACCTGGCCGGGAATCCCGTCCACCACCTCCCCGGTCACGGCCAGCTCCGGATGCCGTTCCAGCGCCAGGAACCGGACCTTCTCGATCTGCGCCCACCCCTCGCGCCGTAGTCCCTCGTGCCAGGACCGCTCGAGGTCGCGTCGCCCGCTGACCAGCGGGGGGACGCAGTGCACCAGATGGAGCGGTACGTGGCAGCGGTTGGCCTCGTCGGCGGCCCAGGCGGTGGCGGCGGGACTGGGGTCGACCGCGTCGACGCCGAGCACGATCGGCCGATTCGGGCCTGCGATGGGCATGGTTCCTCCAGCTGTCCCGAGCGATCGCTCGGCTCCCCGTGGCCTGCCTCAGGGCCCGGCGACTTCGGCTCTGCGCGGCGCGGCCGGTCCGTCTCCACGCTACGACCCGCGGTCGGTGCGGGGCCCGTCGACGGGGGAGGGCACCGACTCCGTCCCACGCGTCCCGGCCGTGGGGGCCGTGCGGCCCGTCATCAGGGCCGTTCGGCCCGGTCGCTCCCGGCGCGGAGCGGGCAGGATGAGAACAGACTGGGATGGTGACGCTGTCACGGGCACCGGCACCAGTACGGGCACCGGCACCGGCACGAAGGAGGCCGTCATGCTCAGCTCGGGACTCGACGCGGTGGATCTGGAGCGGTTGGTCTCCGCCGCCGTCGCCGCGCCGTCCATGCACAACACGCAGCCGTGGCGCTACCGCTTCCGCCCCGAGAGCACCACGATCGAGGTCCGGGCCGTGCCGCAGGACGCTCTGCGGGTGACCGATCCGAACGGGCGGGGTCTGCACCTGTCGGTGGGTGCCGCCGTGTTCAACCTCCGCCTGGCCGTGCGGCAGTTGGGTCGCGAGCCGGTGGTCCGGCTGCTGCCGCGCCCGGCGGAGCCGGACGTGCTCGCGGCCGTGCGCCTGGCGGGTCCGTGCAAGGGCTCCGACCGCGAGCGCTCCGAGCTCTACGACGCGATCCCCCGCCGCCACAGCAGCCGGCTGCCCTTCCTCGACCGTCCGATCCCGGCGCCCGTGCTGTCCGAACTCCTCGAAGCCGCCCGGGCCGAGGGCGCCACGCTGGAGCTCCCCGCGCAGGCCGAGATCCACCGCCTGCTGGCCGTCACCGCCGAGGCCGAACGACGCAACACCGCCGAGCCACGCCGCAGGCTGGAGAGCCGCCAGGCCATCGACACGGCGGGCGAGGGCTCCCGCGGCATCCCGCCCGCGGCGCTCGGCCCGCAGGACGCCGAGGGTCACGTGCCGGTCCGCGACTTCTCCGCCATCCGACCCACCGAGCACACCACCCCGGTCCCCTTCGAGGCCCACCCACGCGTGGCCGTCCTGTCCACCAAGAACGACCGCCCGGCCGACTGGCTGCGCGCCGGCCAGGCGCTGGAAGCCGTCCTGCTCACGGCCACGGTGCACGACCTGCGCGCCTCGCTGCTCCACCAGGCCCTGGAGTGGCCGGACCTGCGCTGGTCCCTGCGCGATCCCGCCGAGGGACCCGGCCACGTGCAGATGCTCGTCCGGCTCGGTTACGGGCCGCAGGGCGCCGTCACCCCGCGCACACCGGTCGCCGACGTCCTGGACGACGGCGGCCTGGACGGCGGCCAGCGCCACCCCCGGTGAGCACGGCCCGCCGACCGCACGAGCCCGTCCCGTCGACCCCCGTCGACCGAGGAGAGCGCCATGTCCACCGCTCCCGCGCCGTACCGGCCCCCGGCCACCCGGACACCCCTGCGCCGCCGCCTGCGGCGCGCGTTCGGCCGCGAGCACAACCCCCTGTGCCGCCCCTGTGACCGGGCGCGCAGTCGGCTCGTGCTCGCCACGGCGGCCTTCCTGATCGCCGCCACCCTGTGCGCGCTGCTGGCAGCGCTCGTCGTGCTGCACCGCGGACAGGGCGCCGCCTCGACGTCGGGCCACCAGCGGCACCGGATCACCGCGACCACCCTCACGCCGGCCACCGGGGTGGTCGCCTCCAAGGCCGGAGCGCCGGTCGGCACCGAGGCCCGGGCGAGCTGGACCTACCCGCCGGCCCACCACGGCACCGGCGTCGTGCACGTGGCCGCCGGGACCCCGGCCGGAGCGGGCGTGGCGATCTGGGTCGACGACGGTGGCCGGCTGGTGGCCGCGCCCCGTCCGGCCACCGAGGTCATGACCGATGCGGTTCTGACCGGGCTCGGCACCCTGGCCGTCCTCGGCGCGACGGCCCACCTCTGCCGGTCCCTGCGCGGTCGCGTCCTGGACCGCCGGGCCCAGGACGCGTGGGAGCCGGCGTGGGAGCAGATCGAGCCGCTCTGGTCGGGCCGCCACCACCACGGCCCGGACGGCACGGCCCCCTGAGCCGGCGGTCCTGGGGGTGGCCCCTCACCAGGCTCCGGCGTCGGCACCGGGGTCGCCGGCCGACGAATCGGCCCGGCCCGCCCGCAGCACCTGATGCCCCAGGTCGACCAGGGCGCGCCCGACCGCGTACTCGTCGCCGATCTCCGGGACCGGGACGTCGTGCGGGTTGCGCCGTGCGGTGGTGCGGCTCTCCAGCACGGTGTCGCCGGTGTCGAGGACGGCGTGGACCCTCGTCTCGTCGCCCTCCTCGAAGAGGTCCAGGCGCACCGTCCACCGCTTGGCGCGGGGTTCGCCGGTCGAGGTCGGCCGGTTCATGGCGAGGTACGTCCTTCCGCTCCAGGTGGTCGCCGCCGGGACCGGTCAGTTCCCGGCATGGCGCACCACGACGACGGGGCAGTGCGCGTGCTGCACGCAGTGCTGACCCACCGAGCCCAGCAGGGCGCCGGAGAAGCCGCCGTGGCCCCGGCTGCCGACCACCAGGAGTTCGGCCCCCTCGGCCCTGGCCAGCAGCACCTCGGCGGTGTTGCCGAGCACCACGCTCTCGCGGACCTCCACCGGCGGGGCGTCCCCCACCACCTCGGCCACCGTCTGGGCGATCATCTTGCCGGTGGCGTCGGGGAGTTCGGTGTCCAACCCGGTCATCCCCAACCCGTACACGGTCGGGAAGGTCCAGCAGGCGACCGCGTCCACGACGGCGCCGGTCCGCTGGGCCTGGTCCACCGCCCAGCGCAGCGCGTCCTTCGAGGACGGCGAACCGTCCACTCCGACCACGATCCGACGTCCCGCCTGCTGTTCCGCACTCATCTCACACCTCACCACTCGGTAGGCAGTCCCGGACTGCTCCCTCGATGATCGGGTGCCCAGGGCCGGACGGCCCCCGGGCAGGTCCGTTCGGACCCGATCGTCCGGCCGTTCGAACGGGCCCCGGCCGTGGTCCCGCGCCCGGGCGGGCGCGTCCTGGCCCGGTCACCGGCAGACTGGGGGGAAGGCGCGCGGCGCACCCGGCGAGGGAGAAGCCCGTGGAGAGCGAAGGCCGGCCGGGCGGACCGGCGCAGCAGGGGGTGGTGCGGCCGGCATCGGCGGCCCCGTGGGTCCTGGCCTTCGACGGCTTCGATCCCGCCGACGAGGGCCGCCGGGAGGCGCTCTGCGCGGTCGGGAACGGCTACCTGGTCACCCGCGGCGCCGCTCCCGAGTCCCGGGCCGACGGGGTCCACTACCCGGGCACCTACCTGGCGGGCTGCTACGACCGGGCGGTGTCGGTCCTGGACGGGCGGGAGGTGGAGAACGAGGACCTGGTCAACGGCCCCAACTGGCTGCCCCTGACCTTCCGGGTCGCGGGCACCCGGTCCTGGTTCGGCGACGACGGCGCGAGCGACCTGCGCTCGCAGCGCCTGGAGCTCGACCTGCGGCGCGGCGTGCTGGTCCGGTACGCCCTGGTCGTCGACGCCCAGGGCCACCGCACGCGCCTCGTGCAGCGGCGGATCGCCAGCCTCGCCGAGGCGCACCTGGTGGCCCTGGAGACGGTCCTGACCCCGGAGAACTGGTCCGGCCCGCTGGAGATCCGCTCCGCGCTCGACGGCACGGTGGCCAACACCGGGGTGGCCCGCTACCGGGGACTCACCAGCCGCCACCTCGCCGCCGTCGGCCAGGGCACGGACGGCGAGGAGCTGCTCTGGCTCCGGTCGCGGACCACCGGCTCCTGCCTGCACCTGGCGCTGGCGGCCCGCACCCGCCTGCACGGCGGCGGCGTCCGCCCGGTGGCCGGGCGCCAGGACGGGGTCCGGGACGGGGTCCGGGACGAGATCCGGGACGGCTGGGCGGCCCGCACGATCACCGTGGACGCCGTCGCCGGCCAGGCCGTGACGGTCGAGAAGACCGTGGCCGTGCACACCTCGCGCGACCCCGCCGTCGACGATCCGCTGCGCGCCGCCCGCCGCCTGGCGACCCGGGCGGCCGGCTTCGAGGACCTGCTGCGCGCCCACGCGCAACGCTGGGAGGAGCTGTGGCGCCGCTGCCGCACGGACGTGGCCCTCGCGGACGCCGGCGCCCTGCACCTGCACCTGTTCCACCTGATGCAGACCTACTCCGAGCACACCGCCGACCTGGACGCCGGCATCCCGGCCCGCGGCTGGCACGGTGAGGCCTACCGCGGCCACGTCTTCTGGGACGAGCTCTTCGTGCTCCAGACCCTCAACCTGCGCCTGCCGGAGCTCAGCCGCGCGGTCCTGCGCTACCGCTACCGGCGCCTGGACGCGGCCCGTGAGGCGGCCCGCGACGCCGGGCGGCGCGGCGCGATGTACCCGTGGCAGAGCGCGGCCGACGGCACGGAGAAGGCGCCGCTGCTGCACCTCAACCCGCTGTCGGACCGGTGGCTCGCGGACCGCAGCCACCTGCAGCGCCACGTCGGATCGGCGGTCGCGTACAACGTCTGGCAGTACTACCAGGCCACCGGCGATCTCGACTTCCTGGCCGGCTGCGGGGCCGAGATGCTGCTGGAGGTCGCCCGCTTCTGGGCCGACACCGCGGCCTGGGACCCGCAGGTGCAGCGGTACACGATCAGCGGCGTGATGGGCCCCGACGAGTACCACGACGGCTACCCGTGGTCCGAGCGGCCCGGCATCGACGACAACGCGTACACCAACGTCCTCGCCTCCTGGGTGCTCGCCCGCGCGGACGACTGCCTGGCGGCCCTGCCCGGCTACCGCCGCGACGAACTGCGCGAACGCCTGGCCCTGGACCCCGGCGAGCTCGACCGCTGGCAGGACGTGAGCCGCCGCCTGCACGTGCCCTTCCACGACGGCGTCCTCAGCCAGTTCGCCGGCTACGAGCGCCTGGCCGAACTCGACTGGGACGCCTACCGCCGCCGCCACCCCGACATCCGCCGCCTCGACCGCCTCCTGGAGGCGGAGGGCGACAGCGTCAACCGCTACAAGGCCTCCAAGCAGGTCGACGTCCTGATGCTCTACTACCTCTTCTCCGCCCACGAGGTGCGCGACCTGCTGCGCCGCCTGGGCTACCGGGCCGGACACGACCTGTTCCACCGGACCGTCGGCTACTACCTGCCGCGGACCGTGCACGGCTCGACCCTCAGCTCGGTGGTGCACGCCTGGGTGCTGGCCCGGTCCGACCGCCGGGCCTCCTGGCGCTTCTTCCGCGAGGCGCTCGCCGGCGACCTGCGCGACGTCCAGGGCGGCACCACCGCCGAGGGCATCCACCTGGGCGCGATGGCGGGCACGGTGGACCTGCTGCAGCGTGGCTACACCGGCCTGGAGACCCGCCAGGACGCGCTCTGGCTCGACCCGCACCTGCCTGACCCCCTCGACGGCCTGGAGGTCGAGCTGCGCTACCGGGGCCACTGGGGCGTGGTCGTCACGGTGGCCCGCCGCCAGGTGACCGTCCGCCTGCGCCCGGGGCAGCCGGGGCCGGTCCGGATCGGCTTCCACGGCTCCCTCACCACCCTGCGCCCCGGTCAGAGCCGCACCTTCACCCTCTGAACGGGCGTTGTGCGCGGTCCGCCGCCGATGTCGCGACCTGGCCCCTCGCCCCGAGGGTCCGTCCTCTCTCGCGGGGCGGCCTGATCGGTGGCGAGGCCGTCCCCGCGGGCACGGTGGGCGGCCCGACCGGGTGGGCGGGGCCCGTCGGCGGCCGCGGGCCTACTGCCCGCAGCAGGCGGGGGGTGCGGTGCTGGGTACGGGGATCGTGGGCGTGATGGTGGGTGTGGCGGTGGTGCCGGGCCTGGTGGGAAGCGCGGTGGTGCTGGGTGTGCCGGTGGCACTGGGTGTGGCAGTGGCGCTGGGCTTGGCGGAGGGCGTCCCGCTCGCGGTCGGGGTCGCGCTCGCGGTCGGGGTCGGGGTCGCGCTCGCGCTCGGCGTCGCGGTCGCGCTCGGGGTCGCGCTCGCGCTCGGCGTCGGCGGGGCCTGCTGGCAGCCGAGGCTCGTGAGCGAGCCGGCGAGGCGCTGGGTCAGGAAGTCGAAGAGGTTCACCCCGGCCGCCGGGGACGCGACCTTGACGGTGAACGGTTGGTCGAGGGCGATGCGTTGGCGTCCCACCGCGGCGAGGTTGGTGCAGTACGCCTTGGGATCGCCGTTGGCGGTCGCACTGATCGGGGGCTGGTCCACGCCCGAGCGGTAGAGGTTGGCCTTCCGCACGCTCTGCCGGTTGTTCTCCGCCACCATGGGGTCGTTGAGGGGGACCAGGGCGATCGGCGCGGTCTGGAACTTGGCGGCCTGGAGTTCGTCGAGCGCGAGCGAGGTGACCTTGCTGCCGGGGTCGGCGAGGTCGGGGGCGGTCCAGGGGGTGCAGCCCAGCGCCGGGTCCACGAAGTCGACCAGGAGCAGGTTGTCGCTGCCGTTGAGCAGCGCGGTGGTGTTGCGCATCCTGCGTCCGCCGCCCAGGGTCGCGGAGTTCTTCGCGGTCTTCTGGGCGGTCCTGCCCTTGCCCGTGGCCAGGTACTCGGCCGTGACGTTGTCGCTCTGGTCCTGGTCGACCAGGCCGAAGTCGCGGGTGGTCGGGCAGGTCCTGCCGTCGCGGCCGGTTCCCAGCGGCGGGATGGTGAGTTTTCCCGCTCCCAGCGCGGTGTTGGCCGCGGCGAAGAAGGCCGGGGCGTTGCAGTACGCGAACTGGCCGAAGGCCTGCCCGTTCGGGGTGCCGCCGACGCATTTCGCGGCGCTGGTCTGGCCGCGAAGGGAGAGCGTGTTGCCGTTGTATCCGAACCAGATGCCCACGACGGCGTTCGCCGGCAGGGTGGGCAGGACGGGGGCGATGGCCGGGGTGGTCCCCTTGTCGATGACCAGGGGGTTGTAGACGGACAGGGCGCCGGTCGCCGGGTCGAGCACGGTGGCCTGGACGAACGCCGACTGGTCGGGATTGGACTCGTGGCAAGGCCCCTGGGCCGCATTGGTGGCCGTCAACGTGTAGGGCGTGGCCAGGCCCTGGGCCGAGAGTGGATCGGCCGGCACGGTGAGGGAACAGTTCGCGTTGGGCTGGGCCGGCGGCGTGGTGGCGGCGAAGGACACGCCCAGGAGGGCGGCGCCCGCGGTGAGGACGCCACCGAGACCGAGGCTGAGTGCGACGGTCCGCTGCCGGCGGCGGGAGCGATGCCTGGTGGACGTCCGTGACGAGGTCATGTGGGGTTCCTCCACTGGGAAGAGGCTGGTGGGTCGGGGTTCTCGCGACCGCCGGCCCGGTGGCGACGCGGGCCGGCGGGCCCGTCGTCGGTGGACCCGGGCCGTCGTCGGCGGGTACCCGGTCACTGCGGGAAGGACCGCTGGTCGAGGCGTGACCGGGAGGGGAGGACGCGGATCAGGAAGGCCAGCAGGCAGGACAGGAAGCCTGCCGCGATGCCGATGGCGACGAGGTTGACGTGTCGCGGCTCCGGATGGACCGTGAAGACGTGCAGCCAGATCAGTCCGAAGGCGACGTAGCCGAGTTGGTGGGACTTCAGCCACCGCCGGTATCCGAGTCGCTGCTGCAGCCAGAGCGAGCATCCGACCGCGACGGCCAGTTCCGTGCCCAGGACACCGAGACCGACCGGAACTCGTTGCAGGCCGCCGGTGAACGGGATGAGGAGATCGGCGGTTCCGAGCTCCCACACGGGCTGGTACGCGAAGGTCAGGCCGTGCAGGGCTCCGAAGATCAACGCCGAGAGGGCGGTGGTCAGGTGCGCCCCGTACACCGTGCTGCGGTTGACGTGGCGCTGGAAGTAGCGCATGCGGAGCACGATGCCGAGGACGACCGTGGCCACCATCAGCGTGTAGGAGATGATCGCGGCCAGTCGAGCGATCTTGTGGACGCCCATGTCGTACGGAATCTGCTTGTCATAGGCATCCAGGGGGGAGCCCGGTATGGGAGGGGCGGCCACGGCCGGTTGCGTCGCGAGCAGGGATGTCACCACGACCAGAAGGACGACCGCCAGGAGCGGAAGGGCTCTGCCGAATCGTGCGCGGAGGCCGCTCGACAGAATGCCCTCGACATCGACGGGGGGCAGTGTGCCGGACATCTGGGTCATGGATTTCTGGCTCCGTTGTTCCTGCGCGTACGCCGAGGCGGGGGAGAGTGGTGTCGACGCGTCGGCCCTGCTCGCCGACCGGTGCCCACAACTCGGGGCCGGCCGGGAGGAGTCGGTCCTTCGAGGGAGGGCTGAAACCGATCGTAGGGTCACGTCGACAGGGGAACGAGGGAATGCGACAGCCCCTAACCAGCCCATAAGGTTGCGCTGACCTCGGCTGCCGGTCGGCGGCCCGTCGGGTACCCGGCGGCAGCCGCTCAGCAGCCGACGGTCGCCCCGGAACACGCGGCGGTGCCTTCGTCGGCCACGGCGGGTCGTCGGCCGCGTGCGGGTGGCCAGAGGGCGAACACGCCGACCGCGGGGCGGTGTTGTGCCGGGAGCGGGTCGCCGGTGGCGGATCGCCGAGGGTTCCCGAACCCGGCGGCGGAGGGCAGCGAGGAGAGCGAGGACGGCGCGCCGAGGCGCTGGATGTGCGAGATCGGCCAGGCGACCGCAATCGCCCGGCCCACCACGTTCGCCACCGGAACGGTCCCCTGGCCGGGGTCGCCCAGGTGCGAGCGCGAGTCGGCCGACACGTCGCGGTGGTCGCCCATCACCCACAGTCGACCGCTGGGCACGGTCACCCTGAAGGGCTGCTGGGACGGTGCGTTGCCGGGCGCGAGATAGGGCTCGTCCACCGCGACGCCGTTGACGGTCACCCTGCCGCCGTCGTCACAGCAGGCCACGGTGTCGCCGCCGACCCCGAGCACCCGTTTGATCAGATCCTGCCTGCTGTCGGAGGGCAGCAGACCGACGAAGGAGAACGCCGCCTTGACGCCGCGTAGCACCGGTCCCTCGGAGGCGTTGCGCTGACCGGCTTCCAGCCAACCGCCGGGATCCCGGAACACGACCACGTCACCGCGCTGCGGCCGGCTGCCGAGCCACGGAGTGAACCTGTCCACGACGACCCGGTCACCGATGCCGATCGTGTTCTGCATCGAACCGGAGGGAATGACGAACAGCTGGACCAGGAAGGTCTTCAGCAGCAGGGCCACCGCCAGGGCCACCACCGAGATCACCGGCAGCTCGCGCAGGCGCGACCGGTACCTGCGGCGTGCCGCGCGCCGTGCGGTCCTGCGCCGGTCCGCCCGCCCTCGAACCGGCGCGCCGGACCTGGCGTGGTCGTGTCCCACGTGTCGAACCAACTCTCTTGAATCACCGCGGAGTTACAGGGGATGACGGTTCCCCGGGTGGCCGGGACACGGGCGCGGCCGCACCGCCCGGTTGGGGCCACACCGCGCTGCTCCGGGTGGTCAGGTGCCGAGGACCAGCTTCCCGTTGTCGACCTTGACCGGAACCGGGGCGAGCGGGGCGGAGGCGGGCCCGTCGGCGACCGATCCGTCGGCGATCTTGAAGGTGCTGCCGTGGCAGGGGCACTTGATGAGGCCGCCGGAGACGGCGGAGACGGTGCAGCCCTGGTGGGTGCAGACGGCGCTGAAGGCCCTGTACTGTCCCGCGGACGCCTGGGTGACGACGACCTTGGCGGCGGGGAAGACCATGCCCCCGCCGAGCGGCACGTCCGTCGCCTGACCCAGGACGGAGCCGCCACCGGACATCGACGGGTCGGTGGCGCCGCCGGACGCGGGAGCGCCGGCGGGGGTATCGGGCGCCGAGGAATCCATGGCGGCGGGAGTGGGGGCCTCCTCGGTTCCCGTCGCGGTGGATTTCGTCGCCGCGGACGACGAACAACCGCACAGGGCCAGTGCGGCGGCACCGCCGAGACCGGCCGTTCCACCGAGCACGGCACGGCGGGTGGGTGCGGTCTGCGGTGCCTGGAGGGGAGCGCTCTCGGGCATGGGGATCCCTTTCTCGAGGTCGGGGTCATGAGCAGCGCCAGGACGGTCCCGGCGAGCGAACTTGCTTGAGGGGAAACAGCGTTGAGCCTCTGGTACGCGGTTGGGTGGCGAGTCGACCGAGGCGGTCGGCGGTGAGCTCGGCCGGCGCTCGTCAGGCGTTCTCGTCGTCCGGTGGTTGCGGCGCGGCGCTGCTGCTCCCGGGCGTCGGCGCCTGGCCGGGTGGCATCGGCGGCGCGGTCAGCAGGGCCAGGACGTAGAGACCCGTGGCGGCGACCATCACCGTGACGATGAAGGGCCAGCGGATGTTCCCGCGCGCCGGCATGCCCAGCAGGTACGGCAGCCGGTCGCCTTGCCGCCGGGCCGAGTTCTGTCTGCGACGGGTCGCTCGGCGGCTCATCGGCGCCTCCTCGTACTCGGGGTCGGGAACTGCGCGAGCGCGCCCGTGTGGCCGATGCGGTCGCGGTAGTCCAGCAGTTGTCGCGGCATGTCGAAGGCCACCGCGGCCACCAGCTGGGTGCCCTGCGGTGTGTCGCGCCGATAGGCGGCGATGAAGCGCTCCGAGCGCAGTGAGCCCTCGACGATCTCCATCCGCTCTCCCAGCGCGGGCATGCCGACGGCCTGGAGGCGGGTCCCGTGCTGCTCGGACCAGAAGCGTGGGACCGGGGTGAACATCTCGGCCTCCGCGGGTCCTCGCAGCAGGGAGTCGGCGGCGTGCTGTCCCATCTCGACGGCGTGGATCAGGTGTTCCACCCGTCGCGGTGTGGAGTCGAACCTCTCGTTGGGCCACCGGGCCACGTCGCCCGCCGCCACGACGCCGGGCACCGGATGGCCGTTCAGGTCCACGGCATGGCAGGTGGTGTCGCAGAGCACGCCGTCGACGATGTCCAGTCCGCTGCCCTGCAACCATTCGGTGCGGGGCACGCTGCCCAGCCCCAGGACGACGAAGTCGGCGTCGATCACCTCGCCGTCGTCCAGCCGCAGGCGCAGCCCCGAGCCGGTGTCGGTCCATTCGCTGACGTTCGTGCTGAGCCGGACATCGACCCCGGCCCGGGTCTGGATGCGACCGACCACCTCGCCCAGCCTGCCGCCCAGTACCCTGCGCAGGAGCGGGGCGCTGTGCACCACCAGGGTGACGTCCATCCCCTGGTCGCGTGCGGTACAGGCGAGTTCGCAGCCGACGAAGCCGCCGCCGATGATCACCACATGGTGGGCGCGGGCCTCGTACATGGCCTGCTGGATCGCGGCCGCGTCCGCCAGGGTCCGTACCGTGCGGATCCGGTCGCTGACGACCGGCGTCTCGGGCAGTCGCCTGGCGTCGACGCCGGTGGCGACCACCAGGCCGTCGTAGGGAAGCCGTTCACCACCCCGCAGTTCCAGGGTCCTCTTCTCGGTGTCCAGCCCGAGCAGGTGAGTGCCGAGCAGCCAGTGGGCCTCGAGGGAGTCGTCGGCTCGGAAGGTGAGATCCTCGCTGCCCAACTCGCCGGCGAGGAACTGCTTGGACAGCGGGGGGCGACTGTAGGGCCGGCGCAGTTCCTCGCCGACCAGGACCAGTTCGCCGTCGAAACCGCGCTCGCGCAGCCGGCTCGCGGCGCTGAGCCCGGCCAGCCCGCCCCCGGCGACCACGATCCGACGGTAGCCGTCCCGGTTCGCCGTGGCGCCGCGGGAGCGAGGGGAGCGGCGACCCGGGCCGGGCGCCGCGCCGCCGCTGATGGCGATGGCCTGCATCGGGCAGCAGCGGACCGCCTGCCGCGCCTTGGCCGCGAGGTCGGCCGGCACGTTGCCGGTGTAGTGCAGTGAGCCACCCTCGGCGATGCGGAAGACCTCCGGGGCCTCCTGCTGGCAGATGCCGTAGATGTGGCAGCGATTGTTGTCCACGCTGACCTTCACCGGCTTGCTCTCGCCGACGAGTTTGGGAAGGAACTCCTCGGGGGCGAACTCCAGCCACGGCACCGGATCCGTCCCCATATCCGGCTCGGGTCCCGCATCCAGCTCGAGTCCCGGCTCCGACTCCGGTCCGGGTTCGAGCTCCGGCTGGACCGGAGCCTGCACCTGCGCCGCGGGCCACCCCACCAGCTGGACGGACGCCTCGGTGGCCGGCGCCGTGAACGGGGGCATCGGATACGGGGGCATCGGATACGTGGGCACCGGGCCGAACTCGACGTACAGCGCGGGCACCTGGTGGCTGACGGGCACGTACGAGAGCGTCGGGTCGGTGAACGGGGCCTGGTGACCGTGGAGGGGCACCGGCAGGTGGGGCGGCGGGAGGTGGAAGAGCGGTGCGTCGTACGGCGTGCCACTGGTCGGCTGGTGAGGCCCGCTCCACCAGGGAGGCGACGCACCGGCGGGGGCGGGCGCCGGCCGGTGGGCGTCGATCGCGCTGTCCGTCCATTCCTGCGGCGGCAGTTGGGCCGCAGTCGGGGTGTATCCCTGCCACGTCCCGCCGTGATCCGACCGGTACGGGGTCGGAGCCGGCGGCCACGGTTCCTGCGGCCGGGACTCCACCGGGAGGGGCTGCACCGGAGCCTGGAAGGGTTCCTGCGGTGGCCGTTGCTCCTGGTGAAGGGGTTCGTTCCGCGGCCACCATGCTCGGTTGGACAGTTCGGCTGGGACAGTCATACGGATGGTGTCCAAATCGCTCGGGAAAGGCCTCTGGCGGAGCCTTGACGGAGAGCGGCGACCGGATCGGGAGAGCCGGCGGCCGGCACTTCGACCTTTCCTCACTCGGTCTTCGGGGCATTCCGAAAAGCGGTTGAGAGCCGGTCCTCCGCGGTGGAGGAGGAGCGACTGATCAGATCGTAGGGTCGATTCGACGGGGGAGCCGGTGATGACAAGCACCGCTAACCCACGCATAAGGTTGCGCTGAACCGGGAGGCCGGCGGTTCACGGTTCGCAAGGGCGACGGGCCGCGGCGCACGGCTGCCGAGCAGCCATGTTCACGGAGGGTCGCCGTCTGGTGTGCAGGGGGTGAGGATCAGGCGGGGTCCGGGTCGACCGGGCGCCGCGTGGGCGCGCCGCCGCCCACCGGCGATCGACACAAGGACCTCGTAGTCATCCGTGCCACGGTGTTAGAAATGACGCATGGTCGAACCAGCCGACCGATTCCGGACCGTGACCGAGCGGCCGCCGATCGCCAGGAGTCCTCTCGCGAAGAGGTCTCGCAGCGTTGCCGGCCAGGTCTTCGTGCTGCAGGTCGTGGTCGTGCTGCTGCTCGTCGTCGGGGCGATCCTGGCGCTGGCCTTCGAGTCGCGGCGCGCCAGTGACGTGGAGGCCCGCAACCGGTCGGTGGCGGTCGCGGAGACCTTCGCGCATTCCCCCGGCATCCTCGCCGCACTGAAGTCGCCCTCGCCGACAGCGATACTCCAGCCGCTGACGGAGGCGGCGCGCGGACCGGCCGGTGTCGACTTCATCGTGGTCATGGACACCCACGGGATCCGGTACACGCACCCCCTGCCGGACCGGATCGGAAAGCCGTTCGTCGGAACGATCGGCCCCTCGCTGGCCGGCCACGTCTACACCGAGAGCGTGTACGGCCCGCTCGGTCACGAGGTCCAGGCGATCGTTCCCATCCAGGCACCCGACGGGTCGGTCGTGGGTCTGGTGTCGGCCGGGCTCAAGGTCAACCACGTCACCACGGCCGGCAACCGGCAACTGCCCGTCATCCTCGGCGCCGGCGCCGCCGCACTGGCGGTGGCCACGACCGGGACCGCCCTGGTCGCCCGGCGGCTGAAGCGGCAGACGCGGGGGCTGGGGCCGGCCGAGATGACGCGGATGTACGAGCACCACGACGCCGTCCTGCACGCGGTGCGGGAGGGCGTGGTGATCGTCGGGCAGGACGGACGGTTGCTCCTGGCGAACGACGAGGCGAGGGAGTTGCTGGGACTGCCGGCCGATGCGGAGGGCCGGCACGTGGGCGAACTGCGGGACCTCGACCCCGACACCGCGGACCTGTTCCTGTCGGGCCGAGTGGCGACCGACGAGATGCACCGCTCCCGCGGCCGACTGCTCGCGGTGAACCAGCGGCGGACGGACCGGCACCGGGGCGCGATGGGGACGGTCGCGACGATCCGCGACTCGACCGAGCTCCTCGCCCTGTCCGGCAAGGCCGAGGTGGCCGGCAAGCGCCTGGCCATGCTCTACGAGGCGGGTGTCCGCATCGGCACGACGCTCGACGTCGTGCGCACGGCCGAGGAGCTGGCACGGGCCGCCGTTCCCGGCCTCGCGGACTTCGTCACCGTCGACCTCGCCGACCCGGTCATGCAGGGGGAGGAGCCCACCGGCACCGGGATGGACCTGCGCCGCGTCACGGTCCACGGCATCCGCGCGGACCATCCCTTCTACCCGACCGGCAGGCTGATCGCCTTCGTCCCCTCCACTCCCCAGGCCCGGGGTTTCGGCAGCGGCCGATCGCAGGTGGTGCCCGACCTGTCACTCGCCCCCGGCTGGCAGGTGCAGGACCCGGAGTGGACCGGGCGGATCGTCGAGTACGGAATCCACTCGCTCATCACCACGCCCTTGACGGCGCGCGGCATCATCCTCGGCGTCGCCAACTTCTGGCGGTCCGAGAAGCCCCAGCCCTTCGACGACGAGGACCGCTCGCTGGCCGAGGAACTGGTCGCGCGGGCCGCGGTCAGCATCGACAACGCCCGCCGTTACACCCGTGAGCACGCCATGGCCGTCACGTTGCAGCGCAGCCTGCTGCCGCGCGCCCTCCCCGAGCAGAGCGCCCTCGACGTCGCGCACCGCTACCTGCCCGCACAGTCCGGAGTCGGCGGCGACTGGTTCGACGTGATAGCCCTGCCCGGCGGCCGGGTCGCCCTGGTCGTGGGCGACGTCGTCGGCCACGGCCTGCACGCCGCCGCCACCATGGGCCGGCTGCGCACCGCCGTGCACAACTTCGCCGCCCTCGACCTCCCGCCGGACGAGTTGCTCGGCCACCTCGACGAACTGGTGGACCGCATCGACCAGGAGGAGGCCGAGGGCAGCACCGGAACCGGCGTCAGCGGAGCGACCTGCCTGTACGCGATCTACGACCCGGTGTCGCGGCTGTGCACCGTCGCCCGGGCCGGGCACCCCGCACCCGCACTGCTCAGGCCTGACGGCAGTGTCGACTTCCTGGAGGTGCCGATCGGCCCGCCGCTGGGTGTCGGTGGGATGCCGTTCGAGACGGCGCAGGTCCCCCTGGCCGAGGGCACCCAGATCGTCCTCTACACCGACGGCCTGATCGAGGACCGCACCAGGGACTTCGACGTCGGCATGGAACTGCTGCGCCGGGCGCTGCTCTCCCACCAGGACCGGCAGCCCGAGGAGAACTGCCGGGCCCTGCTCGACGACCTGCTGCCGGCCCGTCCGCAGGACGACGTGGCCCTGCTGATAGCGCGGACGCGGGTGCTCGGAGCGGAGAACGTCGCCGAGCGGGAGGTGCCCTTCGACCCGGCCGCCGTCGCGGAGGTCCGGGCGTGGACCGCCGCTAAGCTCGACGAGTGGGACCTGGCCGACCTGGCGTTCGGCACGGAACTGATCCTCAGCGAACTCGTCACCAACGCCATCCGCTACGGCTCGCCGCCCGTGCGGTTGCGGCTGCTCCGTGACCGCGGCCTGATCTGCGAGGTGTCCGACGCAAGCAGTACCTCGCCGCACCTGCGGTACGCGGCGTCGACGGACGAGGGCGGCCGCGGGCTGTTCCTGGTGGCCCAGCTCACCAGGCGCTGGGGCACGCGGTACTCCTCTCAGGGCAAGATCATCTGGGCGGAGCAGCCGCTCCCGGATGCGGAGGCCGAGCCGGACGGGCAGGAGACCGGGGCCCGGGGCGGGAACTCCCCGATCGGACCTTGATCGGGAACGGAGACCGCGGACGTCACCGGCCCGTGACCGTCGGCCTCGCTCAGAGGCGGATGATGACGAGCGCCGTGTCGTCGTGGCCCTTGCCGTGGGGGGCTTCCAGGTCGGCCAGGACGGCGTCGGCGAGGGGGTCGGGCGCGAGGTGGCGGTGGCGGACGAGGCTGTCGGCCAGGCGGCGAAGGCCCGTGTCGATGTCCTCGCCGCGTCGTTCGACCAGCCCGTCGGTGTACAGCGCGAGCGTGTCGCCCGCTGTGTAGTGGACGGAGGCGGATGAGCGGGCGGCCGGTCCCGGAAGGACGCTCAGCGGCGGATCGGTGGCCGCGTCGAGGAGGTCGGTGGTGCCGTCGGGGCTGACCAGGATCGGCGGTGGGTGGCCGGCGCAGCTGTAGCCGACCGTGCGGCGGGTGCGGTCGATGAGGGTCTGGACGGCGGTGGTGGCCAGCGCACCGCCGATGGTGGCGGCGTACTGGTCGAGGGTCTCCAGCGCGCGGGCGGGATGCCGGGTGGCGCGGACGGCGGCGTTCAGGGCGGCGTGGAGCTGGCCCATGACGCCGGCGGCCTCCAGTCCGTGGCCGACGACGTCGCCGACGGCCACCGCGGTCAGGTCCGGGGTGAGATCGACGAGGTCGTACCAGTCGCCGCAGACGTTGAGGGCACCGCTGGCGGGGCGGTAGCGGACGGCCGCCGTACCGCGCCGGGTGTCGGGGACGGTGGGGAGCATGGACTCCTGCAGGGAGAGCGCGATCCGGCGCGCGCGGGCGTGGGCCTCGCGCAACTGCTGGTTGAGTTCCTGCAGTTCCTGCGCACGGGCGAGCAGGTCGGCGGCCATCTGCTGCTCGTGGGTGAGGGCCTCGCCGGGCCGCTCCCACGAGTGGTGCGCCTTGAGCTGGCGGACGAGCGCGGTGACCTCCTCGACCCGGTGGACGATCAGGACCACGCGCCCGCCCGGGCCGGTCACCGGGGAGTTGACCGGGCTCCAGTACCGCTCCTCGAACACGCCGGGCCGCTCGGGGTCCTCGACGTCGTACTTCTGCAGGGCCATGCTGTCGCGCCGGCCGGTGGCGAGGACCCGCTCCAGGGAGGCCCGCAGGTTGCCCGCCCCGGTGGCCTCGGGATCGGCGGGATTGTCGGGGAACACGTCGAAGACGCGCCGCCCGACCAGGTCGTTCCGGCTCCGGCCGGAGACGCTCAGGTAGGCGTCGTTGGCGTCGACCATGACCAGGTCCGTGGTCATGACCAGCATCGGGCTCGGGACGGCCTGGAACACCGCCGTGTAGTCGATCTCCGGCCCTGCCATATCCGTCCCCGCTCGCCCACCGAACCGTCGGAACCGCTCAGCCCACGGGTACCACGGCAACCGGGCAGTGCGCGTGTTGCACGACTGCCTGGCTCACCGATCCCAGGCGGCGCATGGGCCCGCGCACGGATCCGTGGCGCCCGACCACCACCAGCTGGTGGGCTTCGGACAGGGACACCAGCAGTTGGGCCGCGCCCGAGCGGACGGCGAGTGCGGCCACCTCCACGTCGGGGTGCTTCGCCTGCTGAGCTGCGAGCGACTCGACGAGCAACCGTTCCTGTTCGGCGGCGAAGTGCTCCTCCTCGTAGGCGGTGGGGAGGGGGTGGCCCGGACTGCCGGCGAGTGGACGGCTCCAGGCGTGGACGGCCTGGAGCGGCAGGTTGCGTCGGCTCGCGGCTTCGAAGGCGAAGGTGAGCGCGTCGTCGCCGGGCCGCTCGTCGTCGACGCCGACCAGCACGCCGCCGGGCCTGGACCGGGTGTCCCGCGGGTGGATCACGACGACCGGGCAGAGCGCGTGGACGGACAGGTGCAGGCTCGTCGAGCCGACCAGCAGGCGGGAGAACCCGCCCGAACCGCGGGCCCCGAGGACCAGCAGGTCGGCGTCCTGCGAGGTGGTGAGCAGGGCCTCACGGGCGTAGTCGTCCACCAGCTCGGTGGTGACCTCCAGGCCGGGACGGTGCATCCGGGCCTGGTCGCGGGCCGCTTCGAGAGCCTCCTCACCGGCCGCGCGGGTGTGCTCCGTGTCCTGCCCGGCCGGGGCGTTCAGGGTCTCGCCGAGCCAGGCGTGCAGGACGTGCAGGGGGACCCCGCGCAGGCCGGCCTCCTCCGCGGCCCAGTCGACCGCGTCATGGCTGGCGTCCGTACCGTCGATTCCCACGATGACCGGATGTCTCATCGGCTTCTCCCTCGCCCAGTGGGACGTCGTGGTTGCCGGAGCCCCCGGGAGCCGGCCACGTGGCGTTGCCGTCTCCGTCGGGTTCCCGTCGTCCTTCTCATGGTCACGCCACAAGCGACTGCTGTCCTGGCCTGGCGGCAGCGAGGTCGGGGGCGCCCCTGCGGCACGCCCCGGATGCGGCCGGGAGCGGCCGCGACCCGGTCGCCCCCGCCCGCCCCCACCGGGCGGAGGCGGAGCCGGGCCGTCCACGCCCGGTTCACCTCGAGCGGATAGGGTCTCGGCGCCGAGCGGCGACGAGCAGCGACGAGGAGAGAAGGCCTGGTGGAGGGCGGAGAGGGACCCGCGGTGCCGCGGGTCGGGCTGGGGACGATCGCCCGCGAGTGGGGCCGGATCGGCTGCACGGGCTTCGGCGGTCCGCCGGCCCACATCGCCCTGTTGCGCCGGCTCTGCGTGGAACGGCGCGGATGGATCCCGGCGGCCGAGTTCGAGGAGGGGATCGCGGCGACCAATCTGCTGCCCGGCCCCGCCTCCACCCAGCTGGCGATCTTCACCGCCTGGCGGCTGCGGGGCCTCCCCGGCGCGCTGGTCGGCGGCGCGGCGTTCATCGTGCCCGGCCTGGTGCTGAGCGGCGGCCTGCCCGCCCTCTTCCTGGCCGGCAGCCCGCCGCTGTGGGTGAGCGGTGCGGCCGCCGGCGCCGGGTCGGCCGTCGCGGCGGTGGCCGTCCACGCCGCCGGCGGCCTCGTCCCGGCGAGCCGGCAGCGCGCCGGCCTCGGAGCGGCCGCCCGGGGGCGCTGGTTCGGCTACCTCCTGGCGGGCGCGGCGGCGGCCGTGCTGCTCGGTCCCTGGATGGTGCTCGTGCTGCTCGCCGCCGGCATGGCCGAGGTCGCCGTGCGGGCGCGCGGGGCCGAGCCGCGCGTCCGGCGGCGGATGACCTGGTCGCTACCGCCGGTCCTCGCGGCGCCCGCCACCGGCGGCCTGCTCGCCCTCGCCTGGGTGGCCTTCAAGGTCGGCGCCCTGTCCTACGGTGGCGGGTTCGTCATCATCCCGATGATGCAGACCGACGCCGTCCACACCTACCACTGGATGACCGGCGCCCAGTTCCTCAACGCCGTCGCCCTGGGCCAGATCACCCCCGGCCCGGTCGTCCAGACCGTCGCCGTCGTCGGCTACGCCGCGGCGGGCGTCCCCGGCGGACTGCTCGCGGCGGCCTTCGCCTTCGCCGCCTCCTTCCTGTTCGTCGTCCTCGGCGGACCGCACTTCGAGCGGCTGCGCGCCGACGCCGGGGTGCAGGCGTTCTTCACCGGCGCCGGACCCGCCGTGATCGGCGCGATCGCCGGCTCCGCCGTCCCGTTGGCCCTCGCCCTCCAGAGCCTCTGGCAGTACGGGGTCCTGGTCCTCGCCGCCCTGTGGCTCTTCGCCGCCCGCAAGGGCGTGGTCGGCGCGCTGCTCGGCGCCGGGGCCCTCGGCATCGCGGCCGCGCTGGTGGGCTGCCCCGTCGGCTGATCGGCGGGGGCGCCGCTGCCCGGTGGACCGTGCCCTCACGCGGCGGGCGGCTCCTGGGGCCTGTCTAGGTCGGCAGCGGGCGGCGCAGTCGGCGCAGGTAGGGGTCGAAGGGCGCACGGGGCTCCAGACGGACCCGGGCGTCCACGCACAGCAGGCCGTGCGGACCGGCGATGAGCGGGTTGAGGTCGGCCTCGGCGAGCTGGGGGAGGTCCATGGCGAGCCTGGACAGGCGGGCGAGCACGTCGCGGACGGCTGTCAGGTCGACCGCCGCACCGCCGTGGTAGCCGAACAGCAGCGGCGTGGCGCGCAGGCCGGTGGTCATGGCGTGGACGTCCGGCTCGGTGATCGGGGCCAGCCGCGCCACGCGGTCGTCCAGGACGTCCGTCGTGGTTCCGCCCATCCCGAACAGCACCAGCGGGCCGAACACCGCGTCCTGCACGACCCCGGCGAGCAGTTCCAGGCCGGGAGCCGACATGGGCTGGACCACCGCGCCCGCCATCCGCGCACCGAAGCGCCCGGCGAACTCGCGGAACGCGGTCCGCACGGCCTGCTCCCCGGTCAGACCGGTGCGCACCGCGCCCAGGTCGCTCTTGTGGACCTGCTGTGGCCAGTAGGCCTTCAGCACGGCCTTGCCCTCGTGGCCGAGTTGGCGCAGCGACGAGGCGGCGAGCACGGCCGTGTGCTCGTCCCGGGCCCAGATCGAGGTGGTCAACGGCAGGCCGTAGCACTCCAGGAGGGCCGTCACCGCGTCCGGGTCGAGCCAGCCGCCGCGCGGGTGGGTGCGCAGGAAGTGCTCCGCGAGGGCCCGCGCGCGCGGCGGGTCGCAGTCCGGGACGGGGATCTCGGCGCCGGGTGGTTCGGCGAGCCACCGCGCGCGCTCGCGGGCGTGCGCCAGCGCCCGGGCGGCCGCCTGCGGGTCGGCGTAGGACGGGATCCGGCCGCCGTCGGCCGCGGTCAGGCAGCGCACCGGCGGCTCCTGGTCGATCAGCACCGCCGCCAGGGGGATCCGGCCCCTGGCCGGGCCGTCGAGCAGGGCGCGCAGGGGACCGTGTTCCGGGTCGGTGGCGAGCGCGGTGGGGGTGAGGCAGAGCAGCACGGCCTCGACGGCCCCGCTGCGCGCCAGCAGGTCCAGGCAGGCACGCAGCTCCTTGGGGCCGACCGCGGCGGTGGTGTCCACCGGATTGGTGGCCGTCGCTCCGGCGGGGAGCACCGCGAGCAGCTCGGCGACCAACGGCGCCGGCAGCGGGGGCAGTTCGAGGCCCACGTCGGCGCAGGCGTCGGCGGCGAGGACGCCGATGCCGCCGGCGTTGGAGAGGACGGCGACGGCGTTGCGCGTTCCCGGCAGGGGCTGGGCGTGCAACAGGGCGGCCGTCTCCACGAGCTCGCCGATGCCGCGGGTGGCGGTGATCCCGGCCTGGGTGAACAGCGCCTGCCGGGTGACGGTGGGCGTGGCCGCGCCCGCGGTGTGCGAGGCGGCGCCCCGGCGGCCGGCGGGGGAGCGGCCGGCGTCCACGGTCAGGACGGGCATCGTGCGCGAGACCCGGCGGGCGGTGCGGGAGAAGGCACGCGGACTGCCGAACGACTCCAGGTGCAGCAGGGCCAGATCGGTCCGACCGTCGCTCTCCCACCACTGCAGCAGGTCGTTGCCACTCACGTCGTACTTGTCGCCCAGCGAGACGAACGAGGAGACGCCGATGCCCAGCCGGTCCAGCTGCCCGAGCAGGGCGATGCCGACGCCACCGGACTGCACCGCGACCCCCGCCGTGCCCGGCCGTGGCTGCCGGGCGCCGAACTCGGCGTCGAGCCGGATGTCCGGGTCCGTCTGCGCGATGCCCAGGCAGTTCGGCCCCACCAGCCGCATGCTGTGCCGGCGGCAGCTGTCCAGCAGGTGCCGGGCCTGGTCACCGTCGAGGCCGGAGGTCAGGACGACCAGCGCGCGCACGCCCGCCAGGCCGCACTCCTCGGCGGCGCCCGCCACCGCGCCCGCCGGCACGGCGAGCACCGCCAGGTCCGGTACGTCCGGCAGCGCGGCGAGGGACGGGTAGGCGACCGAGCCGGCCACCTCCCGGGCGTGCGGGTTGACGGCCCACACCCGCCCGGCGAAGCCACCGCGGCGGATCTTGCCCAGCACGGCCTGCCCCACCGAGCCCGCCCGGCGCGAGGCGCCCACCACCGCCACCGCGCCCGGCCGCAGCAGGGGCCGCAGGCTCGCGACGTCCGCTCCACGTCCGCGGAGGTCCACGGCGCTGCGGTAGCGCTCGTCGGACTCGTCCAGTTCGACGCTCACCCGCACCTCGCCCTGGGCCAGGTGGCGCCGGACCCGCAACCCGAGATCGCTGAAGACCGTGTGGACGGAGCGGTTGCCGGCCAGGGTGTCGGCCTCCAGCGTGCGCACCCCCTGGGCGCGGGCCGCGTGCACCAGGTGCTCGATGAGCAGCGTGGCCACGCCGCGGTGCTGCCAGTCGTCGGCGACGGCCACGGCGAGCTCGGCCGCCTCGGGACGTCCCTGGACCGCGTCGCACTCCACCACGCCGATCA
This sequence comes from Kitasatospora nipponensis, assembly GCF_039528135.1. Classification (NCBI taxonomy): domain Bacteria; kingdom Bacillati; phylum Actinomycetota; class Actinomycetes; order Kitasatosporales; family Streptomycetaceae; genus Kitasatospora; species Kitasatospora nipponensis. The sequence continues at coordinate 59,118 of NZ_BAAALF010000008.1, forward strand.
GCTCCCCGCCGACCAGCGCGCCGAGTGCGAGGAACCCGGGCCTCGGGGGTCCGCACAGGCGGTCGGCCGCCTGCTCGGGCGCCCGGCGGCTGGCACCGAAGAAGCGCAGCCGCCGGCTCTCCTCGGACATCCTCACCGCGTGCAGCTCCAGGGCGGCGGCCCGGTCGCCCGGGGCGAGCGGCCTGATCAGCGCGGTCGTGCCGTCGGCGAGCAGGGCCTCGACGGCGGGCGGGAGGGGCTGGCTGCTCGGCATGATCGCTCCCCGCGACACGCGGTCGCCACGGTGCGGCGGATCCGCTGCTCCCTCCACTCTGCGCGGGCCACCGGCCGGACCACAGGGCCGGACGTCCCCCTTCGGTGGGGCCGCGGGATCGCCGGGAGGTGGGCGGTCCGTGGGATCGCGGGGCGTGGGCGGTGGCGGGAGCGGTTGACGCCGGGAGCGGTTGACGGCGGGTGGCCGCGGCTCGACGATCGAAGGGGGAGGTGGTGCCGGTCGGCCGTCCTTGCCGGGCCGTCACGCCCAGCCGTCGAGTGACCTACGGAGCCTGTCATGGCACATCCCGTCATCGTCGGAGTCGACGACCCCGCCAGCGCCGGTGACGCCGTGGACTGGGCCGCCGACGAGGCCCAGCTCAGAGGGGTGCGGCTGCACCTCGTGCACGCCTGGCTCTGGGAACCGCACCAGGCGCCCGAATCGCTGGACGCGCAGGCGTTGAGGCGGGCGGGCGAGCGGGTGCTCTCCGTGATGGCGCAGCGGGCCGCCGACCGCCATCCGGGCCTGGAGATCAGTACCGGAGTGGTGGACTCGAGTGCGCGGGCCGCGCTCCTCGCCCTGAGCGGGGCGGCCGGCCCGCTCGTGATGGGTGCGCGCGGCTCGGGCGGCTTCCCCGGACTGCTCGTCGGATCGACGACCCTGCACGTCGCCGCGCACGCCGCCTCTCCCGTCGTGGTGGTCCGCGGGCTGGGAGGCGGGGCGATGGCCGTCGGCGGTGGCGGGCGGAGCGGCGTGGTGGTGGGGGTGGACGGGCGCGAACCGTCGCCGGGGCTGCTCACGTTCGCCTTCGAGACCGCGCGACGACGGAGCCTTCCGCTGACCGCCCTGCACACCTGGAGCTACCCGCTGGCCCTGGGCCCGGAACACGCGCTCCCCCCGGTCTACGAGGCGGGGAACGTCGAGGCGGAGGAGGACCGGCTGCTCGCCGGGGTCCTGTCCGACTGGCGTGAGAGGTATCCGGACGTTCCGACCAGCGGGCAACTCGTGCGCTCCGGGCCCGCCAAGCACCTGGTGGACCTGTCCCGGACCCACCGGCTCGTGGTCGTCGGTCGCCACGGCGAGCCGCACGGGCCCGTCGCCCGACTCGGCTCGGTCAGCCAGGCCGTCGTCCACCACGCGCACTGTCCGGTCGTGGTCGTCCCCGTCGGCTGACCGGCGGGTGCGTTCGCGCGAGGACGGCCGGTGCCGGCTTCCCGGCGGGCGGGCGGCGTCAGCAGATCGTGCCGGGCCGGGCCGCGGTGGCCTGGAGCAGATCCCGCAGGAGATCGAAGTCGACGCTCTCCGGTCTGCGGAACCGCAGGCAGCCCTTACCCATGTCGTGTCCGGCGAGCCGTTCCTCGAACGCCTCACGAACGTCACCGCGCATGAGGTAGAAGGAGATGTACTGCTTCTGGCCGGCGAACGCGATCTCGCAGGCGCCGTCCCGTTCGTACGCGGGCATCCCGTACCTCATGACCTCGTCGAAGCCCGCCAGCTCCTGCCGGCACAGCCGCCGCACCTCGGTCAACGCGGCCCGCTGTTCCGCAGGAAGCGCCGTCAGGTAGCCGTCGACGTCGCCGGCCTTGCTCTGCACCATTCCGCGAGGCTACGCAGGATTCCGAGCCGCTATCAACAGGTGATCCTCCGCCCGGGCGGTCGCGGTCGCGGTCGCGGGCGCTGCGGGCTGGGGAGCGCCGCGAGCGCCTACGCGACCGACGGTGCCGGCCGTGGCGGTCAGGTCGCGACGCGGCGGCCGGTCTGGGACGCGGTGAGGAAGGCGGTGACGGCGAGGGCGAGCAGGACCGCCTCCACGGCGACGCCGGCGATGCCCAGCGGTTCGGTCCAGTTGCCCCGGTCGTCGCCGTAGCCGGGCAGGCCCGGGCCGCGCGAGAGGACGAATCCCAGCAGCGGGCCGAACGCGACCCCGGCCGCGAGCAGCCAGCCGGCCACGCGTCCGCCCGCGGCGAGCAGCAGCAGGGCGGCCAGGACGCCGGCCGCCTCCAGCAGGTAGTAGCCGACCCCGACGTAGTGCGGGGTCTTGTCGCCGGGGAAGCCGCCCTGGTCCTGGACGTGGATCCAGGACACCGCCAGGCAGAGCGCCGCCGCCAGCAGCCGGGAGGTCGTCGAGGCGGCCGGAGCCGTTCGGGCACGGTTGGGCATGGGGGTCTCCAGGATCGCGGGTTTGCGGATCGCGGCCGCGCGGATCGGGGCGGCCGACTCGGAGCGGTGGCGCCGCGGAGCACGCCGACCGCGAGGCACCGGCCCGACGGCCGTGCCCCTGGCCGCACGAACGCGGTGCGGCCCTGCCATTCTTGACGTGACGTCAGGGACCGCACCAGGGCAGCCGGCTCAGAGAATGCTCTGAATGGCCACCGTCATTTCCGCCGCACGCGGGGCTCGGCCCCGGCCCGGCCCGGCATCGGCAGGAGCGCGTGCGGGTGTCCGGCATCGCGAGCCCGCCGTCGCCGGCCGTGGCCCTGGCCCTATCGTCGTCAGGTGACACCGAGACGACCGCGCAGGATTCACGTCGACGGGCTCGAGTACCGCTGGGTCATCCAGGTCCTCGATCCCGATCACGTCGCCGTACGCGCCTGGCGGGAGGGGCCGGGCCGGCGGCGCCAACTCGTCGTCTCCGTGGCGTTCAGCGACTTCTGGCTGTACTTCCGAGAGATCGCGGCCGCGGGCGAGAGGGCAGCCGAACTGTTCCCCCGCGAACCCGTCACGCCCGGCCTGACAGCGGCCCTCGTTCGCGCCGGCATCGCGGGTGGGTGGCAGCCGGAGGCGACGGGGGAGCCCGCGCGTTTCACCATGGTCGGCGACAGGACGGCGTTCGCCCTCGTCGCGCAGCCGCGTCGGTGAAGCCGGCAGCGCGACGCGGCGTCGGGCGGCCGGGACGTCACCACCCGCTCGCTCAGGCGCTGCGCAGGTGGCGGCGTCGGGTGGGGGTCGTGTGTTCGAGGGCGTCCTGGAGTTGGTCGCGGGTCATGGTGGAGCGGTGGGGGATGTCGAGGTCGGTGGCCCGTTTGTACAGCTCGGCCTTCGTGAGCGCGCCCAGGTCCTCCTTCGGGGTCCTGGCCTGGCTGGTGCTCTTGCGCGCGGCCGACGCCTTGGCCGGCTGCCGGGTGGAGGTGCTCTTCTTGGCACCGCCCTCCTTCGGGGCCCGGTGGGCGGAGGGGGTGCTGCGCGCTCGGGTAGCGCCGGCGTCCGCACGTCCTGTCGGCTGCCCTGCGGTGCCGCTCTCGGTCGCGGCGGCGGCCGGTGCGGGGGAGGTGCCGGCGCTCTGCAGGCTGCGCTCCAGGATCGACATCAGGTCGACGACGTTGCTGGCCTCCGCCGGCCCCTCGCTGACCGTGACCTCGCGCCCCTCCGCCTTGGCCTGGACGAGCTCGCGGACCCGCTCGCTGTAGGTGTCGCGCCACTGCTCGGGCTGCCAGTCGACGGCCAGCATGTCGATCAACTGCTCCGCCGCCGACAGCTCCCGCTCGGAGACCGACAGGTCGGCATCGGGCAGGTTGTCGACCTCCCGGCGCGGGTCACGCACCTCGTCCGCGAAGTGCATGGTGTGGGCGCTGAGGATCCCGCCCTCGGACTTCACCGCGGTCAGGTACTGCTTGCCGCGCATCGAGAACAGCGCCAGCCCCGCCCGGTTCGCCTTCTCCATGGCCCGCTGGAGCAGCGCGTAGACCTTGGCGTACTCCTTGCCCTTGGGGCCGATGTAGTAGGTGGTGTCGAAGTAGATCGGCTCCACCTGGTCGAGGTCGACGAAACCGGTGATCTCGATCGTCTTCGAACGCCCGGGGGAGATCTTCTCCAGTTCGTCGGGCTCGACGATGACGTACTCCCCCTCGGCCAGCTCGAAGCCCTTGACGATGTCGCCGAAGGCGACCTCCTCGCCGGTGCGCTCGTTCACCCGCTTGTTGCGGACCCGGTCCGCGGTGCCCCGCTCGATCTGCCGGAAGCTGACGCCGTGGGACTCGGTCGCCGAGTACAGGGCGATGGGTACCGTGACCAGCCCGAAGCTCAGCACGCCCGTCCAGATCGGTCTGGCCACCGCCGTCACCTCCACCATCCGGGACATCCCTTTTCACCCAATATGCACCCTCGGGCGCGGCGAGGGGCGGGCCGCTGCGGCGTTCGGGCCCCTACGGGTGCCGCACTGCCGCCCGCGTCACCCCGGTCAGGTGCGCGTCGGCCTCCTCGGCGCGGCGTCGAGCCTGCTCCGCCCGCCGGCGCAGCCCCGACAGCCCCGTACGGGCCGCCCGCTCGGCCTGCCTCGCGCCACGCTCGGCGAAGCGGGCCGCCTCCCACGCCGCCTTCGCCCGCTCGGCCTCCCGCGCCATCACCCTCACCCGTTCGGCCAGCGACTCCACCTCACCCTCGGCCTCCGCGGCGGCACGCCGAGCGAGGGCCGCCGCGGAGGCGAGCCGGTCGCGCTGTGCCCGGAGCTGCTCCAGGTGTCGCGCTCGCTGCTCGGCGGCGCCCTCGTGATCGGGCGCCGCCCCGGTCCCCGTCTCCCTCCTCGTCCTCGACCCCGTCTCCGCCCCCGTCCCCGTCTCCGTCTTCGTCTCCGGCGGGGCCGGCCGGGACGCCGACGATCCGCCGGCGGATGCGGGCCCGGGGCCGGGGACGGCGTGCAGCAGCGGGGCGAGGTCGGGCAAGGCGGTGGGTGGGGTCAACGCGTTGGCGAGTCGGCCCGTACCGACCTGGTCGGCGGCGTCCTGGGTGGCCAGGGCGGCCACCAGCGTCTGCTCGACGTCCTGGAGGCCCTGGTCGCTCAGGCGCCGGCCGACCTGTTCGGCCGCGCCGGCGGCCAGGTCGAGGAGCGAGGCGATCGCGGCCTGTCGTCGTCCGGTCAGGCGCCGCAGGGCCTCGGCGTCCGCGCGGTCCTGGGCACGACGCAGATCGGCCCCGAGGTCGAGCAGTTCCTGGAGCCGGCCGCGGTGGCGGTGGGCGAGCTGGTTGACGGCCCAGGCCGCGGCGGTCGGCCGGCGGAGCGCGGCGATCCGGCGGCCGAGCTCGGGCTGCCGGCCGGCCTTCGCGCGGCGGGCCGCCGCGTCGCGGGCGAGCTTGAACCCCGCTGCCGGCAGGGCGTAGAGCTCGTCGGCGACCAGGTCGAAGCCGTCGTCCGCACCGGCCATCCGACCTCCTCCCAGCAACCCCTTCCTCCCAGCATCGTGCCGGTGGGGGCCCGGCCGCACGTGCACCCGCGGCGTGCCATCGTGGAGGTCCGGGGGCAGTCGGAACCACGGCCGGCACACGGTGCGCCGGCCACTTCGAGGGAGGCCGGATGGCCCCGCGGCACGCACCTTCGCAGTCGGCCGACCAGGCGCTCGTCGCCGTCGAGCCGATGCTCGCGACCCCCGGACCGCTGCCCCGCGGGGCGGGGTGGGCGTTCGAGGTCAAGTGGGACGGGGCCAGGGCCATCGCCCGCTCCCACCCCGACACGGGGGTCGTGTTGACGGGCCGCAGCGGGGCCGACCTCACCGCGGCGTTCCCCGAGGTCGTCGAGGCCCTGCGCGAGCAACTCCCCGAGGGCCCCCTGGTCCTCGACGGGGAGCTCGTCTGCTTCGACCCGGAGGGCCGGCCTTCCTTCGCGCTGCTGCAGCGCCGTCTCCACCTGACGCGCACGGCGGCGATCCGCAGCGCCGCCCGCACCCTGCCCGCGACCTACCTGCCCTTCGACCTCCTCCTCCACGGTGACGGGTCGCTCCTTCAGCGCCCCTATCGCGAGCGCCGCGCGGCGCTGCGCGCCCTGGGCCTGGGCGGCGGGCGCGTGCGGGTCCCGCCGCACTGGGAGAACGGTGGCGGTGACGCCGCGCTCGCCTTCACGCGTGAGCACCATCTGGAGGGCATCGTCGCCAAACGGCTGGAATCCCGCTATGCGCCCGGCATCCGCTCCACCGACTGGGTCAAGACCAAGAGTCTGCGCACCGTCGACATCGTCATCGGCGGCTGGATCGCCGGCGGTCCGGCCGGCACCGCGGTCAAGGCCGTCCTGAGCGGCCTGCCCACCCCGGAAGGCCTGCGCTACGTCGGTCGCGTCGGCACCGGCTTCTCCACCGCCGAACGCCGCGCGCTGGCCGCCCTGCTGCGCCGCCTGCAGAGCCCGACGTCACCCTTCAGTACGCCGGTCACCGACATCCCCCGCGGCGACGTCCTGGCCTTCACCCGCCCGGTGCTGACCGCGGAGGTCGAACACCTGGAGTGGACGAGCGCGGGGCGGCTGCGGCAGCCGGTGTGGCGGGGGCTGCGCGGCCCGTACCAGGACCGGCCGCTGTGACGTGATCGGTCGAGACATCTGTCAGGCGGGCCCGGACGTCATGCGCGGTACTTGATGAGCCGAGTGTCCTGTCTCGCTGCGGCCGGCCGAATCTCATCCGGTCTCGGTCCGCCGGACTCGTTCTCACTGGAGCAGGTGCCCAGAGTGGACAGGGACCCCGCCGACCAGTAGTTCCCAGCATGCGCGATCATGAGGACCCACAGACTCGGAGGGGAATCATGGGCCACGTCTTCGCCCGGCTGACCGGCTTTGGGATGACGCTGATTCCGATCTGGCCCTACACCTTCGAGCGCCTGGAACACGCGCCGGGCACGGTGAGCGTGACCCGCTGGGAGGGCCAGACCGCCCGCACCGCCCTTGTCACCGGGCCCGCGGAAACGCCGGCCGTCAAGCTGACCAACGCGCAGTCGGCCGACGAGGTCGTCGAGGTGCTCGCCGGACCCGCCGAGCACGTCTGGCGGATCGAGACGTCCCCCTTCTCCGTCGAGTGGCCCGAAGGCTTCGCGATCGACTCCCCACCCGCAGGCGACAACTCCACCCCGTTCGTCCTTTTCGGCCCGGACGGCTCCGTGATCTACCTGCAGGGCCCGCGCGGCCATGACCGGATCCCCCCACTCACCCAGCTGATCGCCCCGGGTCAGACTCTCGTCGACCACCGACTCGAGGCCGCGTTCGAAGTCGTCGAACTCGCCTACCAGCACGACGGCACCGCCTGGCGGCAGACTCACCATCTGGTCCCCCTCTCCGATGCCCACGGACTCGTCATCACCGCCCAGTCACCCGTCATCCACGCGACGCAGCTCCGCCAGGCTGCCGAACTCATGGCCCGGTCCGCCACAACGCGAACCAGAGCCTGACCAGCCCAGTTCGGCCACCCAACCCGCAATTCCGCAGAAGCCAATGGTCTATTGGTCGATGACGACGCTCATGACCCGACGCCTGGCCCGGCCACGCCCGTCGCGAGCGTGAACCGGCCGGCGCCGGGGCGCCGACCTCAGTCGAGTGGACACCTGCGATCATTCGCACGTGAGCTACGACCTGGCCGTATGGGACGGCGAGCAGCCGAGCAACGACGAGGCCGGTGCGGTCTTCGACGAGCTCTACGAGCGCTATCTCGAATCGGAAGATCTGATCGTCGAGCCGTCGCCGCGCATTGAGGCGTACATCAAGGCTCTCGTCGATCGGTATCCGGACCATCTACCTGGCAGCCCCTGGGCCTCACCACCCGTCATCGACGAGGCCTCAGGCCCGATGGTCTATCTGCTCATGTCCTACAGCAGGGCGGAGGAAGTTTCCGAGTACGCGGCTGCCTTGGCTCGCGAGCACGGGCTCGTCTGCTACGACCCACAGGGAGAAACTCTGCGGGACTGAGCCGCTCGGCCGGCGGACCCCGCGGGAGGACCGGGATTCAGCCTGGAAGATGGCAATGGCCTTCCCACACCCGATGAACAGGCCGGGACCGACGGTTCGCCGCTCGTCGCTGCCTACGATCCGCCGCCCTGCCCAGCCACGCCTCCCGCAAGCGTGAACGGGCCTGGTGCAGGCTCGGCCAGCCAGCCCCTGGCCACCAGCGCTTCGCCTTCGACCGCAGAGCCTCCACCTTCCCGGGCACCGGATCCATACCGAAGCAGGCGGCCATCTCCTGGCAGGTCAGCGGACCTTGACCGAGCCGGTTCCGGTCCGCGAGATCCTCCAGGATCCGCTCCTCGTCCCGGCTTTGAAGGTCTTTCGGGAGGTCTCAGCGGCCTCGTTGTCACGGGCTCGCGAGTTGGTTGGGGAGCTGAGCCACGATGGCCTGGGTGGGGACCTGGTCGGAGATGGAGTTCCTCAAGGCCCGGCTGCGACTGCGCGGGGTTCACGTCGACATCGATCGGTAGTACAGGACTGCGGCTGAGATCTTGATCTTCATGGCTGCTGCACGGCTTGGCGTTACCGATTGGCCGGCAGGAAGATCCAGCGGGCCCTCTGCCAGGATGACCGGCCATGACCGCAGCACGAGCCACCGCCCTCTTCGACCGAGTGGCCTCGGTGTACGACGAGGTGCTGCCGTTCTTCGCCGGGTTCGGCCGGCAGCACGTGGAGTGGCTCGCCCCGGCGCCGGGCACCCGGGTCCTCGACCTGGGCGCCGGGCGCGGCGCCCTGACCGCCGCCGCGCTCGCCCGTGGGTGCCAGGTGACGGCGGTGGACTGCGCCCCGGGCATGGTCGAGCGGATCCCGACCCGGTATCCGCTGGTTCACGAGGCGCGGGTGATGGACGCTCACCGGCTGGACTTCCCCGACGGCTCGTTCGACCTGGTCTGTGCCGGATTCGTCGTCCACCGGCTCGACGATCCGGCCGCGGCAGCCCGGGAGATCCGTCGCGTCCTCACCCCCGGCGGGGTGTTCTCCTGCTCCGTCCCCGGAATGGTCGAGGAAGCGCCGGAGTGGGAGTTCTACGGTGCCCTCTTCCGCGAGTTCCTGCCCTCTGGCGCGGCACGTCACCCGTCTGACCTCGCACTGTCGCCGGACCGCAAGGGCGCTGCCATCGGCCCGGTGGTGTCAGTGGCGGCTCGTAGCCTGTCGTCATGATCCGTAGCGTGTTCGAGCAGCGACCGCTTGACGCTGCCGTCGCTGACGCCGGGAGCGCGGTGCTGGAGTTCGACCGGGCCAGGGCCTGGCTGCGCTCTGCGCTGGTCGGCGCCGTGGAGCCGTTGGGCGCCGAGGTGTGGGTCCTGGACGCGGCCCTGGAGCAGATCGTGCTGGTCGGGCATCCGTGGCGCGGGCTGGTCCCGCCCGGTGGCAGGGTCGAGCCCGGAGAGTGTCCGCGGGAGGGCGCGGCCCGGGAACTGCTCGAGGAGACCGGGCTGCGGCCACGGTTGGTGGAGCGGCCCGCCGCGGTGGCGGTGCGGTCGTTCGGCCCGGGCTGGCCGGAGACGCTGTCCCTCTCCTACGCGGCGATCGGCGACCCGGCACAGCCGCTGATCGCGGAGGAGGGACAGCCCGCGGCCTGGATGCGGCTGGACCAGGGCTGGGACAGCTGCTTCCCCGATGACGTGCTGCGCATCCGACGGTACGTGAAGCTTCTGAGGTCGGGTTCCTCCGCCTGGTGAGGGTGGCCGAGCGTGGACGGAGGTGCGGGCGAGCCCCGAAGCCGGGCGCGCCGGACGGGGCGCCCGGAGCTACCCGGCGTGGAAGTGCCGGGCGAGGAAGGCGTTGCGGAACGTGCCGGCCGGATCGAACTCGCCCAGCAGCCTGCGGAAGTCGTCCCAGCGTGGGTAGGAGGCCCGGATCGTCTCGGGCGCCAGGGCGAAGACCTTGCCCCAGTGCGGCCGGGCGGCGAACGGCGACAGTGCCTCCTCGACCGTCTCGACCGCCTCGGCCACGGCCAGGTCGTCGGGATGCCAGGTGAAGTGGAAGGCGACGGAGTCGCGTTCGTAGGCGGGGCTGAGCCACAGCGCGTCGGCCGCCACCGTGCGGATCTCGCCGATCTGCAGGGCCGGTGCGATCCGCTCCCTGACGGCGTCCAGCGCGTCGAACGCGCGGACGGCGTCAGTGCGGGCGACGAAGTACTCGGACTGCAGCTCGTCACCGCTGCTCGGCGTGAAGTCCATTCGGAAGTGGGGGAGTCGGGCGTGCCACCGGCCCGGAACGCCCAACTGCGGCGTGCAGGGCTCGGGCGGACAGCCGGGCACGGGATGGCGCGGGCCGTCGGCGAGCACCGCACCGAACCAGGCCCTGGGAGCGTCGGGGCCGCCTCGCCGTTTGAGCCAGACCTGATCGATCCGGTCCGTCCGCCAGCGGGTGAAGAGGCTGACGCTGTACGCCGCCGCCATGATCTCCTCGAACCGTTCGCGCAGGACGGCCGTCGGCAGGTCCTCGTAGACCCACTGCCGGACCTCGAACGCCGGCACCGTCGCCAGGGTCAGCCGGGTGACCACACCGAGGGCGCCCAGGGCCACCACCGATCCGGGGAACTCCGCCGCGTCCTGGTCGATCGTCACCAGGGCGCCGTCCGCCGTGACCAACTCGACGGCTCGCACCGCCGTGGCCAGGGAGCCGTTGCCGATCCCCGAGCCGTGCGTCCCGGTGGCGCACGCCCCCGCGACCGAGATGTGCGGCAGCGACCCGAGGTTGTGCAGCGCCCGCCCCGCCCGGTCGAGCACCTCGGCGACCTCGCCGTAGCGCATGCCGGCGCTCACCGTCACCGTGCCGGCCCGCTCGTCCGGTTCGACGGTCCGGGGCAGGGCGGCGACGGACACTAGGTCGCCCGTGGTGTCGGCGATCGCGTTGAACGAGTGCCCGGTCCCGAGGACCCGCAGCGACCGGCCGTCCGCGACGATCCGCCGCAACTCGGCGGTGGTGCGGGGTTCGTGGAGTCGCTCGGCGCCGAACCTGATGTTCCCCGCCCAGTTGGTCGCTGCCACGGTCACGGTGTCGCCTCCTCGGTCCGGGGAACGCGCGGTGCCCTCGGGTGCGGGCCGCTCGCCACCGCGAGGCTGTCACGGGTGGGGAGCGGTGTCGAGCGGATCGCCGACCACCCGCTCGCGGATCGGGGTGCACCGACGGAGCGTCGCGGGGGCAGCGCTTCCGTGCCGGGATAGCGTGGCCGCCGGTGTCCGACCGCCCGGCGGAGGCACGGGCGGCGCCGACGGCGGTCCCCTGGAGGTTGGTTCATGCGCGCGGTGACCTACGACTCGTTCGCCCCGGACAACGCACGGCTCCGCTGCGGCGAGGTGGCCGACCCCAAGGTGGGCCCCGGCCAGGTGCTGATCCAGGTCCGTGCGGCGGCCGTCAACCCGGTCGACTGGAAGGTGATGGCGGGCGGCCTGGACGGCATGATGGACACGGTCTTCCCGGTGATCCCGGGCTGGGACGTGGCCGGGGTGGTGACCGCGACGGGCCCCGACACGCCCGAGTTCGCGCCCGGGGACGAGGTGATGGCGTACGCCCGCAAGGACGTGGTGCAGGCCGGCACCTTCGCCGAGTACGTCGCGGTCGCCGCGCCCGCGGTGGCCCGTAAGCCCGCCACGCTGGACTGGGCGCAGGCGGCCGGGCTGCCGTTGGCCGGCCTGACCGCGCTGCGCAGCCTGGACCGGCTCGCGGTCGGCCCCGACGACGTGCTGCTGGTGCACGGCGCGGCCGGCGGGGTGGGGAGCCTGGCGGTGCAGCTGGGCCGCGACCGCGGGGCCCGGGTGATCGGCACCGCCTCGGAGGGCAACCACGCGTTCGTGCGAGGGCTCGGTGGCGAGCCGGTGAGCTACGGGGAGGGCCTGGTGCAGCGGTTGCGGGCGCTGGCGCCTGACGGCGTGTCGGCGGTGGCGGACTTCGTCGGCGGTCAGCTGGAGACGACGCAGGCCGTGCTCGCCGAGGGCGGGCGGCACGTGTCGGTGGCCGACCCGCGCGTCGAGCAGCACGGTGGTCACTGGATCTGGGTCCGTCCGGACGGCGCCGAGCTGGCCGTGCTGGCCGCCGCCGCCGAGCGCGGCGCGCTGACCGTCGAGGTCGCGCGGACCTTCCCGCTGGAGCGGACCGGCGAGGCCTTCGACGCCAGCCGCACCGGACACACCCGCGGCAAGCTCGTCGTCACGCCCTGAGACCGGACCGCGGGGGCGCCACTCGCCGGCCGGTCGAGGGTGGTGTTCCGGTGCTCAGCCGTCCAGACGGCGCCTGCTGAGCCAGGCGACCATCTCGGGGTCGTGGTGGTCGAAGAAGAGGGTCGTGCCGGTGTCGAGGGCGGCGATGGCGGCCATCTCGTCGTCGGTGAGTCGGAAGTCGAAGACGTCGATGTTCTGTGCCATCCGGTCCGGGTTGACGGACTTGGGGATGGTGACGATGTCGCGCTGGATCAGCCAGCGGAGCACGACCTGGGCCACGGACCTGCTGTGCGCCGCACCGATCCCGGCGAGGACGGGATGGGTGAACAGGTCGTTCCTGCCTTCGGCGAAGCCGCCCCACGCCTGGTGCCGCACATCGTGCTTGCGCATGAGGGCGTGGTCGGCGGTGCGCTGGAAGAAGGGGTGGGTCTCGATCTGGTTGACCGCCGGGGTGATCTCGTTGTTGACGATCAGGTCCAGGAGGCGGTCGGGATAGAAGTTGGCGACGCCGATCGCCCTGGCCAGGCCCTCGCGGTGGGCGGCCTCCATGGCGCGCCACTGGCCGTACACGTCACCGAAGGGCTGGTGCATCAGGTAGAGGTCGACGTGGTCCAGGCCCAGCTTGGTCAGGGAGGTCTCGACGGCGCGGCGGGTACGGTGCTCGGCGGGGGCGTCCTGGATCCAGAGCTTGGTGGTGACGAACAGCTCCTCGCGGGGGATGCCGCTGTTCTTGATTGCGAGGCCGACGGCTTCCTCGTTGCCGTAGGCGGCGGCGGTGTCCAGCAGCCGGTAGCCGGCGGCGAGGGCGTCGGAGACGGCCTGCTCGGTCCCCTCGGCGGGGATCTGGTAGACGCCGAAGCCGAGGATCGGCATCTCGACGCCGTTGTTCAGGGTGACGTGCTGCACGGGACTCTCCTGGAGGGACGGACGGTCGGCGGGTTCAGCCGGTGGGTCCCGGGGTCAGGCCGCCTGGGCTGCGGGGCGCAGCAGGACCTCGTGGATGGCCAGGTGGCGGGGGCGCTGGAGGACGAAGGTGATGACCTCGGCGACGTCCTGGGCGGTGACCTCGGCGACGCCGTAGAGCTGCTGGGCGCCCTGGCGGGTCGCTGCGTGGGTGATGTGGGTGGGCAGCTCGGTGGCGACGACGCCGGGCTCGATCACGGTGACGCGCACGTCGGGCAACAGTTCCTTGCGCAGTGACTCCGACCAGCCGTTGAGGCCGAACTTGGTGGCCGCGTACACGCCGCTGCCGACGTTGGCGACCCGGCCGGCGACGGAGGAGATGTTCACCAGGTCGCCGCCGCCGTCCTTGAGCTGGTCGAGGAACACCTCGGTGGCCGTGATCGCGCCCAGCAGGTTGACCTCGATCATCCTGCGGTAGTCGTCGCGCTGCTCGGCGGAGAACGGGCCGAGCAGCATGACCCCGGCGTTGTTGACCAGCACGTCCGTGCCGCCGAACTCCCGCCTCACCCGGTCGGCCGCCGCGAGGAGCGCCTCGCGGTCGGTGACGTCGGCGGGGACGGCGATCGCACCGCGACCGAGCTCGTCGGCCAGGGCCTCGATGCGGTCGGTGCGGCGGGCGAGCAGCGCCACCCGGTAGCCCGCGGCGTGCAGCGACCGGGCGGTCGCGGCGCCGATGCCGGACGAGGCGCCGGTGATGACGGCGACGCGCCCCTGCTGCTGGTGCTGGCTCATGGTGGTCCCTGTTCCCTCGCGGTGACGTCGGGTGGCCGGCCGCCCGGTGGCGGTCGGCGCCCGGCGGTCCGAAAGGCCCGGATCGCCCCGACGTAGCCATTGCAGCACCGGCCCCTCCAGGGCGCGAGGGACGGCTGATCCGTGTACTGGCAGTCACTCCTTCGGACGGCGCGCGGGCCGTACCGTGGACGACATGGACCACCAGGCCGAGGTGCGGGACTTCCTGCGCACACGACGCGACCGGATCACCCCCGCGCAGGCGGGGATCGTCGCCGGCGGCCGTCGCCGCCTGCCGGGCCTGCGCCGCGAGGAGGTCGCCCTGCTCGCGGGGATGAGCAGCGACTACTACGCCAAGATGGAACGCGGGAACCTCGCCGGCGTCTCGCCCGAGGTGCTCGACGCCCTCGCCCGGGCCCTTCGGCTGGACGAGGCGGAGACCGAGCACCTGCACGATCTCGCCCGGGCCGCGAACCCCTCACCGAGTCGGCGCCGCTCGCGCCCCGCGCCGTCGACGATCCGCCCCTCGCTCCAGCGCCTGCTCGACGCGATCACCGGAGCACCCGCCTGGATCGTCACCCAGCGGGCCGACATCCTCGCCACCAACGCGCTGGCCCGGGCCCTGCTCGCCCCGCTGCTCGAGGACCCCGAGGTGAGGAACAACAGCGCGCGGTTCGTCTTCCTCAGCCCCGCCGCCCGCACCTTCTACCCCCGGTGGGAGCACGCCGCGGACGCCTCCGCCGCGAACCTGCGCACGGCCGCGGGACGGAACCCGCGCGACCGGGCGCTGACCGACCTCATCGGGGAGCTCGCGGCCCGCAGTGACGCCTTCAGCAGCCGCTGGGCCGCCCACGCCGTCCGCCTGCACCGCACCGGCACCAAGCACATCCACCACCCCGAGGTCGGCGACCTCGAATTCGTCTACGAGGGTGTCCAACTGCCCGATCACCCCGGATGGATGCTGTACGTCTACACGAGCGCGGCGGGATCCCCGACCGAGGAGCGGGTCGGGCTCCTCGGCAGCCTCGCCGCCACCCACGCCGACCCGCGGGCCACCGCACCCGCCGCTGGGCCGGGCCCCGCGGGGTGACGGGGGACGGGCCGTCAGGTGCCCGGCTGGTTGGCCCACAGGGTGGGGTCGTTCACGTTGTCCCTGGTGACCAGGGGAGCGGGGAGCTGGTCCTCGAGGCCGCCCGGCAGCAGCACGATGGTGGAGTCGTGGTCGGTGGGGCCCACCTGGAAGGTCCTGCCCTCGGCGGCGGCCTGGGCGTAGGAGAGCGCGTACTTGGCGTAGAGGTCGGCCGGCTGGCTGACGGTGGCGTCGATGTCGCCCCTGCGGATCGCGTCGTACTCCTGGGAGATCCCGTCGTTGGAGACGATGCTGATGTGGCCGCTCTGGCCGGCCGGCTTGAGCAGGCCCTTCTCCCGCAGCAGGGCGAGGGTGGGCTGCAGGAAGACGCCGCCGGCCTGCAGGTAGATGCCGTTGAGGTCGGGGTCGGTGGCCAGCGTGGACCGGAGCCTGGTGGCGGCCACGTCGCCCTTCCAGTCGGTGGGCAGTTCGATCACCTGGATGCCGGGGAACTCGGTGCGCATGCAGTACGAGAAGCCCTGGGAGCGCTCGTAGCCGTTGATGGACTCGAGGGCGCCCTGGAGTTCGGCCACCTTGCCCCGGCCGTGCAGCTGCCTGCCGAGGAACTCGCAGGCCTTGGTGCCGTAGGACCGGTTGTCGGTGCGCACCACCATGTACGTGCTGCCGCTCTCCGGCGCGGTGTCCACGCTCACGGTGCTGATGTGCTTGGCGAGGAGCTCGTCCAGCAGTCCGATGGTGGCGGTGGTGTCCTGCGGGGCCATCACGACCGCCCTGGGACGCTGGGCGGCGAGCGCCCTGATGTTGGCGGTGAACTTCGTGGTGTCACCGTCGGAGTGGGTGAGCGGCAGCACGTTCAGGTGCTGGGCGGCGATGTCCTGCTCCAGGTAGCGGGCGTAGGCCTTCCAGAAGTCGGAGTCGGCGCGCGGGACGTCGATCCCGATGGCGGACGAGGGGGCCAGGGGCGAGGCGGCCGGGGAGGCGCCGCAACCGGTGAGGGTCCCGGACAGCAGCAGGATGGTCCCGCCGACCGCGGCCGGGGGTGCGATGGATCTCTTCAAGGCTCGGACCGTCCTGGGGTGATCGTGTCGAGGGGGGCGGAGTCGATCGGGGTGCCGTCGGCGAGCCAGTCCTCCACCGCGGCCACGTGCACCGCGGCGGCGCCGGCGGCCAGGTGGGCGTCGCGGGCGAGCAGGGCGCGCCAGATGGCTTCGTGCTCCCGGTGCGCCTGCTCGCGGGGGGTCGTCGTGCGGGCGTCCCCGGCCGGGGGCGGGGGGATGGCGCCGCGGACGATGCGCAGGCGCTGGGTGTGGGTGGAGAGGATGCCGAGCAGGGTGGAGAGGACCGGGTTGCCGACGGAGTCGGCGATGGTGCGGTGGAACTCGATGTCGAGGTCGATGAACTCCTCGATGGTGGCGGCCGTCGCGCACCGGTCGAGGACGCCACGCAGCTCGGCGAGCTGACGGTCGGTGAGCCGGCCGGCCGCAAGGGCCACCGCGGGCGGCTCCAGCAGGCGTCGTACCTGGAGGAGTTGGCGAGCGGTGTGCCCGTGGGAGACGTCGGCGGCGAAGGTCATGGCTTCGAGCAGCAGGTGTGGCTCCAGGCCCGAGACGAAGGTGCCGTCGCCCTGCTTGGTGACCAGGATCCGCATCGCGGTCAGCGCGCGGACGGCTTCGCGCAGCGAACTGCGGGACAGGCCCAGCTGGTCGGCGAGTTCGGCCTCGGCGGCCAGCCGGGAGCCTGGCTGCAGGGTGCCGCGGACGATCATTTCCTTGATCTTCTCGATGGCCTGGTCGGTGACCGTCATGTCGCTGCTCCCTTGGCGGCGCTGCTGGAAGACGAGTGCCGCAGTGGCGCGGTCCGAGCACCCCGATGTGCCGGTTCGCGCCACTGCGGCGGCTCGGGCGACGGGACCGGAGCCCCTGGGGGCGTGCGGAAGGCCCTAGTCCTGCTTCTCGCCGGAGGCGAAGCGGGAGATGATCAGCGCGACGATGATGATCGCGCCGTTGAGGAACTGGTTCCACAGGGGCGGCACGCCGGCCAGGGTCATGACGTTGACGACCAGCTGCAGGGTGAGCACGCCGGTGAGGGCGCCGAACAGGGTGCCGCGGCCGCCGTTGAGGCTCACTCCGCCGATGACGGTGGCGGCGAAGACCTGGAAGATCCAGCCGTTGCCCTGGTCGGCGGAGACGGAGCCGTAGTGGCCGGTGTAGAGGACGCCGGCGAAGGCGGCCAGCACGCTGCCGAGGATCAGCACGGCCCAGGTGATCCGGTCGACGCGGATGCCGGCCGCCCGGGCCGCCTCCGCGTTGCCGCCGATCGCGTAGAGCGCGCGGCCGTGGCGCAGCCAGGCGAGGGCGAAGCCGCCGAGCAGGAAGAGCAGGGCGCAGAGCCAGATCGCCGCGGGCGCTCCCAGCCAGCTGGTGCTGCCGAGGTAGCGGAAGGAGTCGGGGACGTTGACGATGGACTGGCCCTGGGAGATGGCGACCTGGAGGCCGCGCAGCAGGGTCAGGGCGCCGAGGGTGACGATGAAGCCGTTGAGGCGCAGCTTCAGGATCAGGAAGCCGTTGACCGCGCCGATCAGCGCGCCGACGGCCAGGCAGAGCGGGATGGCGCTCCAGCCCGGGAAGAGGCCGATGCCGTTGAAGCGTCCGCCGTGGTCGGGCAGGACCAGCCACATCGCGATGACGGGGGCGACGCCGATGGTGGACTCCAGCGAGAGGTCCATCCGGCCGGCGATCAGGATCAGGGCTTCGCCGAGCACCAGGAGGCTGAGCTCGGTGGCCTGCTGGCCCACTCCCAGCAGGTTGTCGCTGGTGAGGAAGGCCGGTGAGACGGCGAAGCCGATGACGCCGAGGACCAGCAGCACGGGGACCAGCGAGAGGTCGCGGTAGCGGGCCAGGTCGAAGCGGCGGCCGCCGGTGGCCGGGGCGAGCGTGGCCGGGCGCCGGCCGAGGTCAGTGGGTGTCATGACGGTCCTTCGATTCGATGGGGTCGGCCATGCCCTCCACGGCGGCGACCAGCTGTTCGTCGCGCCAGCCGGCCGGGAACTCGGCGACGATCCGGCCGTGGAACATCGCCAGCACCCGGTCGCAGGCGCGCAGGTCGTCGAGCTCGTCGGAGACGATGAGGGCGGTCCTGCCGGCCTCGGCGACCTGGCGGATCGTGCCGAGCAGGGCTTCCTTGGACTTGACGTCCACGCCGTTGGTGGGACGGATGGCGACCAGGACGTGCGGCTCGGTGGCCAGCGCGCGGGCGATCACCACCTTCTGCTGGTTGCCGCCGGAGAGCGCGGCGACGGGGGTGGCGGGGCCGGGGGTCTTGATGTCCAGGTCGGTGATCATCCGCTCGGCGAAGGCCCGGGTGCGCGAGGGGAGCACGGTGCCGAAGGGGCCGAGCTGGTCGGTCACTGTGAGGGTGGCGTTCTCCGCCACGCTGCGCTGCGGGACCAAGCCCTGGATGTGCCGGTCCTCGGGGACCAGACCGATGCCGGCGGCGAGCGCGGCCGGGACCCGGCCGGTGCGCACCGGGCGCCCCGCGACGGTGACCGTGCCACCGTGCGGACGGTGCAACCCGGCCAGCGTCTCGCCCAGTTGGACGTTCCCACTGGCGGCCGAGCCGGCCAGGCCCAGCACCTCACCGGCGCGCGCGGTCAGCGAGCAGTCCTGGTAACTGCCGGGCAGGGCCAGGTCCGTCACCTCCAGCAGCGCGCTGCCGGCCGGCGCCGTGCGCCCGCCCACCGACCACAGGGGCTCGGCGTCCGCCGCCCGCTCGCCGGTCATCGCCTCCACCAGCGCCTGCCGGTCGAGTTCCGCGACCGGGGCGGTCACGATGTGCCGGGCGTCGCGGTAGACGGTGACCGTGTCGCAGAGCTCGTAGACCTCCTGGAGGTGGTGCGAGATGAAGAGGAAGGCCACGCCCTGCCGCTGGAGTTCGCGCAGCTTGGTGAAGAGGCGTTCGATGCCCCGGGCGTCCAGCTTGGCGGTCGGCTCGTCCAGGATGATGAACCGGGCACCGAACGACAGGGCGCGCGCGATCTCGACGAACTGGCGCTGCTCCACGGTGAGCTGCTCGGCCCGGGCGGTGGGGTCGACGTCCACGCCGTACTCGGCGAGCAGCTGGGAGGCCTGGGCCCGCAGGTGCTTCCAGCTGATGGGACGGAGCGTGCCGCCGCTCTGCCGGTCTAGGAAGAGGTTCTCGGCGACGGTGAGTGCGGGGATGACGGTGGAGCGCTGGTAGACGCAGGCCACCCGGGCGCGCCAGGCCGCCGTGTCGCCCGGTGCCGGCGCGGGTTCGCCGTTGAAGCGCAGGGTCCCGGTGTCGGGGGGCTGGAGGCCCGTCAGGATCGAGACGAGGGTGGACTTGCCCGCGCCGTTGCGGCCCACCAGGGCGTGCGACTCGCCGGGGGCGACGGTGATCCGGGCGTCGCTGAGGGCGACGGTGGCGCCGAAGCGCTTGCCGATCCCGTCGGCCTGGACGACGGGGGCCTGGCTGGGGCTGGGATCCGCCATGGCGGCTGGGGTCCTTTCCGCGGAGGTGACCGCGAGGGGCGAGCCCCCTTCGGGGCAGGGGGTGAGGGCTCGCCGCTCGGGGGAGATCGGTGCGTGTCAGTGACCGACGTTGTTGCCCCACAGCGTCTTGTCGTCCACGTTGTCCTTGGTGACCAGCGGGGCGGGGAGCTGGTCCTCGAGGCCGTTGGGCAGGGTGATGACGGTGGACTGGTGGTCGGTGGGGCCGGCCTGGAAGGTCTTGCCCTCGGCGGCGGCCTCGGCGTAGAAGAGCGCGTACTTGGCGTACAGGTCGGCCGGCTGGGAGATGGTGGCGTCGATGTCGCCCTTGCGGATCGCGTCGAACTCGGCGGGGATGCCGTCGTTGGAGACGATCGCGATGTGGCCGCTCTGGCCGACCGGCTTGAGCACGCCCTTCTGCTGCAGCAGGGCGAGGGTGGGCTGCAGGAAGACGCCGCCGGCCTGCATGTAGATGCCGTTCAGATCCGGGTTGGCGGCCAGCGTGCTCTGCAGCTTGGCGGAGGCCACGTCGCCCTTCCAGTCGGTGGCCAGCTCGATCACCTGGATCCCGGGGAACTCGCTCTTCATGCAGGAGGCGAAGGCCTCCGAGCGGTCGCGCCCGTTGATCGAGTCCAGCGCGCCCTGGAACTCGGCGACCTTGCCCTTGCCGTCGAGCTGCTTGCCGAGGAACTCGCAGGCCTTGGTGCCGTACGCCTTGTTGTCCGCGCGCACCACCATGAAGACGTTGCCCTTGTCGGGGCGGGTGTCGACGCTGACCACCGGGATCTTCTTCGCGGCCAGCGCATCGAGGGTGGAGGCGATGGCGCCGGTGTCCTGCGGGGCCATGACGACGGCCTTGGCGCCGGTGTTCTCGAACACCTGGACGTTGGCGACCAGCTTGGTCACGTCGTTGCTGGAGTTGCTCACCGGCAGGGTGTTCAGGCCCTGGGAGGAGACGTCCGACTTGACGTACTGCGCGTAGGAGTTCCAGAAGTCCGAGTCGGCGCGGGGCAGGTCGATGGCGATCTTGGGCTTCCCAGCACCGGCGGCGGTGCTCGAGTCGCTGCCGCGGTTGCAGGCCGTGGCGAGGGTCGCCAGGACGACGAGGGTGGCGGCCGTGGCAGCGATTCTGGAGGAGCGAGGCTTCATGGTGCTTGGTCTCCTTGGAAGGCATGGGGCCCGTGTGGTGGGGGAGCAGTCGTAGCCGGCCGGGGCGGCCGGTGTGGGCGCGAGAACTCGGGAGCACCGTGCCCGCCCTGCCCACACCTGCACGGCGGGCGACGGTGGCGCTGCGGCACTCGGCGACTGCGGCAGAGCGCCTCCCCCTAGTCATCGGATGGATCGCGGTAGGCAGGACCTTACGAGCCTGCAACAAACCTGACAAGGGGAGACCTCTGACGAATTCCAACCGTGACATTGGCGTCCCCGAGTCGCGCTATGCGAGCTGCCACCAGCTGCTGTTGCCGAGCCGTCAGGAGCGACAAGGGCTCGGAAAGAGACATCGGAGGACTTCTTGCGGTCGCGGGGGTACTGCTCGTATGGTCGGAGCGCGCCGATAGGTCGGATGTATCTCTCGGGCCCCCGTGCCGGTTCTCCGGAGCGCCGCACGGCGGTCACACGGTGGCGAGAGAGGTGTTCAGCGACGGAGGCGGTGGCCTTCGAAGCGGGAAGGAGACTCGCACATGAAGTTGATGCAGCTCGGTGATCCCGGTGCGGAGGTGCCGGCGGTCCTCGCCGAGGACGGGCGCACGTACGCGCTGTCAGGTCTGACGGGGCGGATCGACGGTGACTTCCTCGCCGGGGGCGGCGTCGAGCGGGCCCGCCGGGCGCTCGCGGCGGGCACGCTGGTGGAGCTGGACCCGGTCGGCCTGCGGGTGGGCCCGCCGCTGGCCCGGCCCGGCAAGGTGGTCTGCATCGGACTCAACTACCGCGACCACGCCGAGGAGACCGGCGCCGCGATCCCCCGGCGCCCGGTGGTCTTCCTGAAGGATCCGGCCACCGTGGTCGGACCGTACGACCCGGTGCTGATCCCGCGCGGCTCGGCCCGGACCGACTGGGAGGTCGAGCTCGCGGTGGTGATCGGCCGCCGGGCCCGCTACCTGGACTCGCCGCGGGACGCCGCCGGCGTGATCGCCGGATACGCGATCAGCAACGACGTCTCCGAGCGCGAGTTCCAGCTGGAGTACTCCTCGCAGTGGGACCTCGGCAAGTCCTGCGAGACCTTCAACCCGCTCGGCCCGTGGCTGGTCCCGGCCGAGGAGGTCGCCGACCCGCAGGCACTGGCCCTCGGGCTCGCGGTCAACGGTGAGGTCCGCCAGGCCGGCCACACCAAGCACATGATCTTCGCGGTCGACCACCTGGTCTGGTACCTGAGCCGGCACATGGTGCTCAACCCCGGCGACGTGATCAACACCGGTACCCCGGCCGGCGTGGCCCTGGGCCTGCCGGGCACCCCGTACCTGCGCGCGGGCGACACCGTCGAGCTGTCCATCGACGGCCTCGGCACCCAGCGCCAGACCTTCATCGACGCGTGAAAGGCACCCCGTTGTCTGCAGACCCCACCGCGCGGATCACCGCCGTCGACACCCACGACATCCGCTTCCCCACCTCCCGGGAGCTGGACGGGTCCGACGCGATGAACCCCGACCCGGACTACTCCGCCGCCTACCTGGTGCTGCGCACCTGCGAGGGCGGCCACGAGGGCCACGGCTTCACCTTCACCATCGGGCGTGGCAACGACGTCCAGGTGGCCGCCATCGAGGCGCTGCGCGGCCACGTGGTGGGCCGGTCGGTGGCCGAGCTGTGCGCCGACCCCGGGGCGCTGTACCGGGACCTGATCGGTGACAGCCAGCTGCGCTGGCTGGGCCCCGAGAAGGGCGTGATGCACATGGCCATCGGCGCCGTCGTCAACGCCGTCTGGGACCTGGCCGCCAAGCGCGAGGGCAAGCCGCTGTGGCAGCTGCTGGCCGACGCCGAGCCCGAGTGGCTGGTCTCCCAGGTCGACTTCCGCTACATCGCCGACGCGATCACCCCGCAGGCGGCGCTGGAACTGCTGCGCCGGGGCAAGGAGGGCGCCGCGGAGCGGGCCGCCGAGCTGCTGCGCAGCGGGTACCCCGCGTACACCACCTCGCCGGGCTGGCTGGGCTACTCCGACGAGAAGCTGATCCGACTGGCCAAGCAGGCGGTGGCCGACGGGTTCACCCAGATCAAGCTGAAGGTCGGCGCGGACCTGGCCGACGACGTCCGCCGCTGCCGCACCGCCCGCCAGGCGGTGGGCCCGGACATCCGGATGGCGATCGACGCCAACCAGCGCTGGAACGTGGCCGAGGCCATCGAGTGGACCCGGGCGCTGGCGGAGTTCGACCCGTACTGGGTCGAGGAGCCCACCAGTCCCGACGACGTGCTCGGCCACGCGACGATCCGCCGGGCGGTCGCCCCGGTCAAGGTGGCCACCGGGGAGCACGTGCAGAACCGCGTCGTCTTCAAGCAGCTGCTCCAGGCGGGCGCGATCGACGTGCTGCAGCTGGACTCGGCCCGGGTGGCGGGGGTGAACGAGAACCTGGCGATCCTGCTGCTGGCGGCCACCTACGGCGTACCGGTCTGCCCGCACGCGGGCGGCGTGGGGCTGTGCGAGCTGGTCCAGCACCTGTCGATGTTCGACTACGTGGCGCTGTCCGGCACCACCGAGGACCGGGTCATCGAGTACGTCGACCACCTCCACCAGCACTTCGTGGACCCCGTGCGGGTGCAGGACGGCCACTACCGCACCCCCACGCTGCCCGGCTTCTCCGCGCAGATGCACCAGGACACCATCGACACCTTCACCTACCCCACCGGAGGGTTCTGGGCCGCCGACCTGGCCGGGGCCGATCCGGCCGGGCGCGACCTCGCCGGGACGGAGCCGACCGCATGAGCAACGGTGATCTGGAGGGGCTCAGGGCGCTCGTCACCGGCGGGGCCTCGGGCATCGGGCTGGCCACCGCCCGACTGCTGGCCGAGCGCGGCGCGGACGTCGCCGTGCTCGACCTGGACCCGAGCGGCGCGCCCGCTCCGCTGCACGCCTTCACCGCCGACGTGCGGGACGACCGCTCGGTGCGCGCGGCCGTCCAGGGCGCGGCGCAGGCCCTGGGCGGGATCGACATCCTGGTCAACAACGCCGGCATCGGCGCCGCCGGAACGGTGGAGGACAACCCCGACGAGCAGTGGCACCTGGTGCTGGACGTGAACCTGCTCGGCATCGTGCGCACCACCAGGGCCGCACTGCCGCACCTGCGGCGCTCCGTGACGTCCCGTCCGGGACGCACCGCCGCGGTCGTCAACACCTGCTCGATCGCCGCCACCGCGGGCCTGCCGCAGCGCGCGCTCTACTCGGCGAGCAAGGGCGCGGTACTCTCGCTCACGCTGGCCATGGCCGCCGACCACGTACGGGAGGGAATCCGGGTGAACTGCGTGAACCCGGGAACGGTGGACACCCCGTGGGTCGGCCGGCTGCTCGACGCCGCCGCCGACCCGCGGGCGGAGCGTGCCGCGCTGAGCGCCCGTCAGCCCACCGGACGCCTGGTCAGCGCCGAGGAGGTGCCCGCCGCCATCGCCTACCTCGCCTCGCCGGCCGCCGCCAGCACCACCGGCACCGCCCTGGCCGTGGACGGCGGGATGGCGGGCCTGCGCCTGCGACCGGAGCCCGCGCCGTGAGCACGCTCGGCCGCGGCGCGGTGGGCGTGAGCCGGCTGGCCTTCGGCGCGGCGGGCATCGGCAACCTGTTCACCCCGGTCACCGACGACCGGGCCCGGGCGGCCGTGGCGGCGGCCCGGGCAGCCGGGGTGCGCTACTTCGACACCGCCCCGCACTACGGGCTCGGCCTGTCCGAGCGCCGGCTGGGCGGCGCCCTGTCCTCGGTCCCCCGGGACGAGTTCGTCGTCTCGACCAAGGTCGGGCGCCTGCTGGAACCGTCCCCCGCAGCCCGCGGTGACGACCTGGCCAACGGCTTCGCCGTGCCCGCCACCCACCGCCGCGTCTGGGACTTCAGCGCCGACGGTGTGCGCCGCTCGATCGAGGAGAGCCTGCGGCGGCTGGGCCTGGACCGGATCGACATCGCCTACCTGCACGATCCGGACGACCACGCCGAGCAGGCGCTGACCGAGGCCTACCCGGAGCTGGCCCGGATGCGCGACGAGGGGATCCTCGGCGCGATCGGGGTCGGCATGAACCAGGCCGAGCTGCCCGCGCGCTTCGTGCGCGAGACCGACCTGGACTTGGTCCTGCTGGCCGGCCGCTACAGCCTGCTCGACCAGCGCGGCCTGACCGAACTGCTGCCACTGGCCGCCGAGCGCCGGGTGAGCGTGGTCGTCGGCGGTGTCTTCAACTCGGGTCTGCTCGCCGACCCGAAGCCCGGTGCCACGTTCGACTACGCCGCCGCGCCCCCCGAACTGCTGGCCCGCGCGCTCGAGCTCAAGGCCGTCTGCGAACGCCACGGTGTGCCGCTGCGGGCCGCCGCCCTGCGCTTCCCCTTCGGACACCCGGCCGTGGCGAGCGTCCTGGTCGGCGCCCGCAGCGCCGCGGAGGTCCAGGACGCGGCCGCGATGCTGGACCGCCCCGTCCCGGCGGCGCTGTGGGCGGAGCTCCGGGAGCTCGGGCTGCTCCCCGCCGAGGTCCCCACTCCCGAGGAGGTCGCCTGATGCGCGTCGCGCTGTTCATCACGTGTTTCAACGACACGATGTTCCCCGGTACCGGCCGCGCGGTGGTCGAGGTGCTGGAACGCCTGGGCCACACGGTGGACTTCCCGCAGGAGCAGACCTGCTGCGGGCAGATGCACTTCAACACCGGCTACCGCCCCGACGCCGTCCCGCTGGTCGCCCGCTTCGCGCGCACCTTCGCGGACTACGACGCGGTCGTCACGCCGTCGGCCTCCTGCGCCGGCATGGTGCGCGAGAGCCACCCGGTGCTGGCCGCGCGGTACGCACCCGCCGCACTCCAGCGCCAGGTCGAAGAACTCGTGCCCAGGGTCCACGAGTTCACCGAGTTCCTGACCGACGTGCTGGGCGTCACCGAGGTCGGGGCGTGCTTCCCGCACACGGTCGCCTACCACCCCACCTGCCACTCGCTGCGTGGCCTGCGCCTGGGCGATCGCCCGCACCGACTGCTGCGCGCGGTCAAGGACATCGAATTGGTCGACGTGGCCGCGGCCGACTCCTGCTGCGGCTTCGGCGGCACCTTCGCCCTCAAGAACGCCGACACCTCCGCCGCCATGCTCGCCGACAAGACCGACGCCGTGCGGGCCAGCGGCGCCGAGGTGCTGTGCGCCGCCGACAACTCCTGCCTGCTGCACATCGGCGGCGGACTGTCCCGGCAGGGCAGCGCGGTGCGCACCCTGCACCTGGCCGAGATCCTCGCCGCGACCGAGGGAGCCACCCGATGAGCGCCGACGCCGCCGACCGCGGCGTGGTCTGGCTCGGCTCCCCGGCCTTCCCCGAGGCCGCCCGCGAGGCGCTGAAGGACACCCGGCTGCGGGCCAACCTCAAGCGCGCCACCACCACGATCCGCGACAAGCGCCTGGCGGTCACCGCCGAGCTCGACGACTGGGAGCAACTGCGCGAGGCCGGCGAGGCGATCAAGGAGCGCACTGCCCGTCACCTCGACCGCCACCTGCTGCGGCTGGAGGAGTCGGTCACCGCGGCCGGTGGCACCGTGCACTGGGCGGGCGACGCGGCCGAGGCCAACCGGATCGTCACCGACCTCGTGCGCGCCACCGGTGAGTCGCAGGTGGTGAAGGTCAAGTCGATGGCCACCCAGGAGATCGGCCTCAACGAGCACCTCCTGGAACAGGGCATCACCGCCTACGAGACGGACCTGGCCGAACTCATCGTCCAGCTCGGCGAGGACCGCCCCTCGCACATCCTGGTCCCGGCGATCCACAGGAACCGCACCGAGATCCGGGACCTGTTCGCCGCCGAGATGGGCCGCTGGGGTCAGCCCGCCCCCGAGGGCCTCACGGACGACCCGCGCGACCTCGCCGAAGCCGCCCGCCGCCACCTGCGGCAGAAGTTCCTCACCGCCAAGGTCGCCGTCTCCGGCGCCAACTTCGCCTGCGCCGACACGGGCACCGTGCTGGTGGTGGAGTCCGAGGGCAACGGACGGATGTGCCTGACGCTGCCCGAGACGCTGATCACGGTGATGGGGATCGAGAAGGTCCTGCCCACCTGGGCCGACCTGGAGGTCTTCCTGCAGCTGCTGCCCCGCTCCTCCACGGGCGAGCGGATGAACCCGTACACCTCGGCGTGGACCGGCACCACCGAGGGGGACGGCCCCTCGCAGTTCCACCTGGTGCTGCTCGACAACGGGCGCACCGACACCCTGGCCGACCCGGTCGGCCGCCAGGCCCTGGCCTGCATCCGCTGCTCCGCCTGCCTCAACGTCTGCCCGGTCTTCGAGCGCACCGGCGGCCACGCCTACGGCTCCGTCTACCCCGGCCCGATCGGCGCCGTCCTCACCCCGCAGCTGGTCGGGATCGAGAACGCCGCCTCGCTCCCGTTCGCCTCCACCCTGTGCGGGGCCTGCTACGACGCCTGCCCCGTCAAGATCGACATCCCGGAGGTCCTCGTCCACCTGCGCGCCAAGGCCGTCGAGGCGAAGGGCGGACACACCGCGGAGGCACTGGCGATGAAGGCCGCCGGCAAGGTGCTCGACTCCCCGCGCCTGCTGGGCGCCGCCCAGAAGGCCGCCGCGCTCGGCGGCAGGGCGGTGGCCCGCGACGGACGGATCGGGCGCCTGCCCGGACCACTGCGCGGGTGGACCGACAGCCGCGACACCCCCGCCCCACCGGCCGAGTCGTTCCGTAGCTGGTGGCGCAAGAACCGCGAAGGAGGCAGCAGTTGAGCAGCCGTGAAGCCATCCTGAAGCGGATCCGGCTGGCCCTGGCCGACCAGGGTGATCAGGGGGATCAGGCGGCTCCCGACGAGGACCCGATCCCGCGCGCCTACCGTCGCAGCCACCTGCCTCCCGGCGAGGACGCGGTGGACCTGTTCGCCGAACGCGTCGCCGACTACCGCGCCACCGTCACCCGCACCGACCCCGCCGGTGTCCCCGCCGCCATCGCCGCGGCCCTCGCCGCACGCGGCGCCCACCACTTGGCGGTGCCGGCCGGCTTCCCGCGGGAGCTGCTGCCGCCCGGCGACCGGCAGTGGCACCACGAGCCGCTCACGGTCGCCGAGTTGGACCGGCTCGACGGTGCCGTGACCCTCGCGGCGCTCGGCATCGCCGTCACCGGCACCATCGTCCTGGACAGCGGGCCCGGCCAGGGCCGGCGCGCCCTGACCCTCATCCCCGACTACCACCTGTGCGTGATCCGCGCCGAGCAGATCGCCCCCGACGTGCCCGACGCGCTGGCCCGGCTCGACCCGACCCGTCCGCTGACCTTCGTCTCCGGCCCGTCCGCCACCAGCGACATCGAACTCGACCGGGTGGAGGGCGTGCACGGACCCCGCACCCTGCACGTCATCGTCGTCGAACCGGGGGAGCAGCCATGAGGGTCGCCCTGCACACCACCGTCCGCCCCGACCGGATCGCCGACTACGAGGCCGCGCACCGCGAGGTCCCCGCCGAACTCACCGCCGCCATCCGCGCCGCGGGAGTCAGCGAGTGGACCATCTGGCGCAGCGGCACCGAGCTGTTCCACCTGCTCGACTGCGCCGACTACGCCCGCCTGCTGGCCGAGTTGGAGCACCTGCCGGTCAACCTCGCCTGGCAGACCCGGATGGCCGAGCTGCTCGACGTGGCGCACGACTACTCCGCCGGCGGCGCGCACGCCGGACTGCCCGTGGTGTGGCAGCTGTGATCCCCGATCCCGCGCAACGCCTGGTGGCTGTTGACGATGCACGTCACTGCCACCGAGTGCCGGCTGCGCGAACACCTGCCCGAGTGGGGGGCACCGCAGTCCTGTCGGCCCGCCCGGACGGGCGGAGCCGTCCGAGTCGACCGAGGAGTGATCGCGCTTGAGAATCGACGCGCACCACCATGTCTGGGACCTGGCCAGACGCCCTCAACCGTGGCTCGACGCACCGGAGTCGACCGTCATCCGGCGCGGCTTCGGCCTGGCCGACCTGGCTCCCCTCGCCCGGGCGGCGGGCATCGAGCGCACGGTGCTGGTGCAGGTGCTGCCCGACCTGACGGAGACCCGGGAGTTCCTCGCGCTGGCCGCCGCCGACGACCTGGTCGCGGGAGTCGTCGGCTGGGTGGACCTGACCGCGCCGGGGATCGCCGACACGCTTGCCGACCTGCGGCAGGGGACGGGCGGCGCGTCGCTCGTCGGCGTACGCCACCTGGTCCAGGGTGAGGCCGACCCGGCCTGGCTGGTCCGCCCCGACGTCCGGCGCGGACTGCGCGCGGTCGCCGACGCCGGCCTCTGTTACGACCTGCTCACCCTGCCGCACCAACTCCCCGCCGCCATCGAGACCGTGCAGGCCCTTCCGGAGGTGTCGTTCGTGCTGGACCACCTCTCCAAGCCGCCGATCGCGCGGGGCGGTCCGCAGCCCTGGGCCGGCCGGCTGCGCGAGCTGGCCCGCGAGCCCAACGTCTCCTGCAAGCTCTCCGGCCTGGTGACCGAAGCCGACCGGGAGCGGTGGACCGTGGCCGACCTGCGACCGTACGCCGAGGCCGCGCTGGACGCCTTCGGCCCCGGGCGCCTGATGTTCGGCTCCGACTGGCCGGTCTGCCTGCTGGCCGCCTCGTACGAGCAAGTGGTTTCCTGCGCAAAGGAGTTGACGGATCATCTGGAGCCTCACGAGCGGGCACAGGTCTTCGGCGACACGGCGGCCCGGGTCTACGGGCTCCTCGGTGCGGGGCAGCGGCCGGCATGAGGATCCGCCTCGCCCATGGTGAGACCCTCGCGGCTCTCCACCAGTCCGTCGGCGTGGAGGGCGAGCAGGCTGCCCGCAGGCCGTCGACCACTTCCAGGCGACGCCCTCACCGTTCCCGCCGACCTGGCCTCGTTCACCGGCCGTGACGGGCACCGCATCGTGGAACCGGGCGAGTTGGAACTCCGTTCGGCCACCTCCAGCACGGATCCGCGGCACGTGGCACGCGTGCTCCCGACCGGCCGGGTGCGGCTGGTGGACCACCACCGTCGGCTGCATGCGGCGATCGCAAGGGAGGGAGCCGGACTCGACGGTGTCTGCCTTCGGCGGTCCTGCGGTGCGGGTGGAGGACTGCCCCGAACGTGTCGCATCCGGTGACCTCACGGTCGGCCTCCGTGCCCGGGTGTACCCGGTGGCATAGAAACGGATCGGCGTTGCCATCGTCGGACCCCGCGGTTGCGAGGTGTCGGCCGAGCATGAGCGCTTGCCCCGAGCCGCCGTAGCGCCGGCAGCCACCACGTCAGTAGCCACCACGGGAGCACACGATGGGCCGATCGGACCGTAACGCACTGAGCCGCCGCGGCCTGCTCGCCGCGGCGGGCGCAGCGGTGGGGTTGCCGGGCACCCTGGGTGCCGCGCGCGCCGCCTCGGCGACCACTGGCGCCCAGGTCGGCGCTGGTGATCGCCGAGGTGCACCCGCGGCCGAGTCCGAGGCTTTCGGCCCGGTGGTGGTGGATCCGGCTGACTCCCGGTACGAGAGCCTGCTGCGCGGCAACAACTTCCGCTTCGTGGGAGCGCCCGAGGAGATCCGGGTGCTGGGGTCCACTGCCCAGGTGGTGCGCGCCGTGTCGGATGCCGTGCGCTCCGGGCGGCGGGTGGCGGTGCGCAGCGGCGGGCACTGCTTCGAGGGGTTCACCGCGGATCCTGGGGTTCGTCTGCTGCTGGACCTGTCGCCGATGGACGCGGTCGGCTTCGACGCCGAGCGCGGGGCCTTCGCGGTGCAGCCGGGGGCCGTGCTCGGGCGGGTGTACCGACGGCTGTTCACCGGTTGGGGCGTGACCATCCCGGCGGGCGGCTGCCCGGACGTGGGGGCCGGTGGGCACCTGTCCGGCGGCGGGTACGGACCGCTGTCGCGCCGGTACGGCTCGGTGGTGGACCACCTGTACGGTGTCGAGGTGGTCGTGGTCGACCTGGACGGCACCGTCCGCCCGGTGGTGGCCACCCGCGAACCGGACGATCCGAACCGAGACCTGTGGTGGGCGCACACCGGCGGTGGCGGCGGGAACTTCGGCGTGGTCACCCGGTACTGGCTGCGCTCACCCTCCGCCACCGGCACCGACCCGGCCCACCTGTTGCCGCAGGCGCCGCGCGAACTACTCGCCCGCCTGGTCACCTGGGCCTGGGACGAGCGCATGACCGAGCAGGCGTTCAGCACCCTGCTGCGCAACTTCGGCACCTGGCACGAAAGCAACAGCGCGCCCGGGTCGCCGAACGCCGGCCTGTACGCGATCTTCGAGCCGGCGCACCGCAGTGCCGGCTCGTTCCGGCTGACCGTGCGGATCGACGGGGACCTGCCGGGTGCGGACCGCCTGGTGAGCGGCTTCGTCGACGCGGTCACCGCCGGCTCCGGCGTCACACCCACACTCGATGTCCGGGAACGGATGCCCTGGCTGCACCCCACGACCTGGCCGGGCACCGGAGAGTCCGGTGACCTGGTAACCCGTCGCTACAAGGGCAAGGCCGGCTACCTGCGCCGCTCCTTCACCGACCGCCAACTCGCCTCGATCTACCGGCACCTGACGAACTCCACCGGCGGCCCGACCGGGGGCATGCTGATCGTCGGCTACGGCGGCCAGGTCAACGCGGTGGACCCGTCGGCCACCGCAGTCGCCCAGCGCGACGCGGTGATGAAGGCGGTGTACCACACGGTCTGGGCGGACGAGGGTGACGACGAGGCCAACCTGTCCTGGATCCGCGCCTTCTACCGCGAGGTGTACGCGGACACCGGTGGCGTTCCGGTACCCGGCGAGGTCAGTGACGGCTCCTACATCAACTATCCGGACACCGACTTGGCCGACCCGGCGTGGAACACCTCCGGCGTACCCTGGCACCAGCTCTACTACCGGCAGAACTACCCGCGCCTGCAGCAGGTGAAGGCCCGCTGGGACCCGCGCGACGTCTTCCGCCACGCACTGTCGATCGAGCCGCCGGCCTGACCGGCACCGCGCCCGTGCGGCCGCGTCGGCCGGCCGCCGGGTCGGCCCGGAGCCGGCGTCCGCCCTGGCCCTGCGCCCCGCTCCGGCGGAGTGCATAATGGCCGGTCAGACATCGGAGCGCTGGGAGGCACTGACGTGGCCGTGACGGACGAGGCCATCGAGAAGATCAAGTTGATGATCCTCTCCGGCCGGCTCAAGCCCGGTGACCGGCTGCCCAAGGAGCCCGACCTGGCCGCGCAGCTGGGGCTCTCGCGCAACTCGCTGCGGGAGGCCGTGAAGGCGCTGTCGCTGCTCAACGTGCTGGACGTGCGGCAGGGCGACGGCACCTACGTGACCAGCCTGGAGCCGGCGCTGCTGCTGGAGGCCCTCACCTTCATCCTGGACCTGCACCGGGACGAGTCGGTGGTGGAGCTCTTCCAGGTGCGGGCGGTGCTGGACTCCGCGGCCTCCGGACTGGCCGCCCAGTGGGCGACCGACGAGCAACTGGCCGAGCTGGCCGAGCTGCTCGACGGGCTCGGGACGGACCCCACGGTCGAGGAGCTGGTGGCCAACGACCTGGAGTTCCACCGGCTGATCGCCCGGGCGAGCGGCAACGCCGTGCTCGCCTCGCTGCTGGACTCGCTGGCGCACCGCACCGCCCGGGCGCGGATCTGGCGGGGCGTGACGCAGGCGGAGGCCGTGGAGCGCACCATGGCCGAGCACCGCGGGCTGCTCGACGCCCTGCGGGCGCGCGACGTGGAGGTGGCCAAGACGCGGGCGGCGGTGCACGTCGGCGGCGTGGTGGAGTGGCTGCGCAAGGCGCTCTGAGGCGGCGGCTGCCGCTAGGCCCTGGCGTGGCCGGCTGCCAGGGCGCAGCCGGCCGGTGGGAGCCGCGCGGGAACGCCGCGCCGGCCCCCGCGCGTGGTGGCGGTGTCCATCCGGGGGCGTGAGCAGTCAGGCAGGCAAGAGATCGGATGACTCCTGGGCAGGATGGCCCAGGGAGTCATCCGCTGCCTCGATGCGCCTCCATGCGCCTCGGGGCGAGGCGGGTGGCCTGCGATCGGCGGCCTCCGTGAGCACTCCCTCGTGGCCGAAACCGCCTTTCCGGACTCCTGCCCCTTGCCCGGGGTAGGGGCGGCGCCGTACGCTCCCCGCAGAGCGATACATCCGATGAATGACCCCGGGAGGGGTGCTCCATAGGCCCTCTGGCCTGCGGTTTCCATCGGTGTCCGCGGATTCATCGGATCCCATCCTCCCCGTCCATGGACGGTGGAGTGGCGGGCAGGCGGTCATCGTCCCCAGAACGGGCGGAGCGCGTCCGCCAGGTGTCCCGGCCATCCCCGAAGGAGCACCCATGTCGCTGTTTCGTCGCAGAGCCACCCGAATCCACGGCGCGCTGGGGGTCGTGGGCGCGCTGCTGTGCGCCGCGATCTCCGTGGCCGGCCCGGCGTCCGCCGCCGCGCCGACCGTGCTGTACGCCTCGCCCGCCGGGTCCGGCAGCACCTGTACGCTCAGCGCGCCGTGCAGTCTCGACGGCGCCAGGAGCAAGGTGGAGAGCCTGACCCCCGCCATGGCCGCCGACATCGACGTGTACCTGCGCGGCGGCACCTACCGGCTCTCCCGGGCCTTCGCCCTCGGGCCGGCCGACTCCGGGCAGAACGGCAACAGGGTCGTCTGGGCGGGGTACCCCGGTGAAGTCCCCGTGCTCAGTGGGGCGGAGCGGGTCACCGGGTTCTCGCTCTTCGACGGTGCGAAGAACATCTACCGTGCCGCCGTGCCCGCCGGCACCCAGAGCCGGCAACTGTTCGTCAACGGGGTGCGGGCCCAGCGCGCACGTGGCCCGCTGAACCCCTCCGGCTTCACCCTCTCCGGGTCCGGCTTCACCACCGCCGACCCCTCCTACGCCTCGTTCACCAACGCCTCCTCGGTGGAGGTCGTGACCGACAATGCCTGGAAGCAACTGCGGTGCCCGCTGGCCGGCATCACCGTGCCCGCCGGGGGCGGGTCCAGTCTCGACGTCGATCCGACCTGCTTCGCGAACAACAACACCTCGGTGTCCAACCGGGGCTTTCCCTTCAACGGGGCCGGACTGCCGACCCTGAAGGCGATCAGCTACCTCGAGAACGCCTACCAACTGCTGGACGCTCCCGGCGAGTTCTACCTCGACAGCTCGGCGGGACTCGTCTACTACGAGCCGCGCACCGGTGAGGACCTCAGCACCGCGGACGTGGAACTGCCCACCCAGCAGACGCTGTTGAACGTGAGCGGCACACCCGGTCACCTCGCGCCGGTCAACGACACCGATCCGGCGATCACGTACACCGGCTCCGGCTGGGGCTACGGCGGCGGACGCGGCCTCGGTGACCTGCTCGACGACGTGCACGCCACCCCGGCCGACGGCGACTCGGTGAGCTACACCTTCACCGGTACCGGGATCGACCTGCTGTCGGAGACCAACAGCGACGAGGGCGGCATCGACGTCTACGTCGACGGTGCCCGGGTGCGGAGCGTGACCGCGTCCGCTTCCTCCCGGCTCGCCCAGCAGGTCGTCGCCTCGGTCGGCGGCCTCGCCAAGGGCCGGCACACCGTCAAGCTGGTCAAGACCTCCGGTACCTATCTGGTCGTCGACGGCTTCACCGTGGTGCCGGACGCCGTCACGCCCGCGCACGACATCACCTTCCAGGGCCTGACCTTCGGGTACACCACCTGGACGCTGCCCTCCACGGTCGGCTACGTCGACAACCAGGCCGGCGTGCTGTGGGACGCCGCCTCCCACGCCCCCATCCGCATCCCCGCCGCCGTCCAGGTCCACCGCGGCGCGCGGATCACCTTCACCGGTGACGAGATCGCCCACACCGGCGGCACCGGCATCGACCTCGCCGACGGCACCCAGAACTCCACGATCACGGGCAGTTTCCTCCACGACACCTCCGGCGGCGGTGTCTCGGTCGGCGAGGCGGACGACTACTACCTCACCGACGCCGGCCGGATGACCACCGGTGACACGGTCTCCCAGAACTGGATCGACCACGTCGGCCAGGACTACGCCGACGCGGTCGGCGTCTGGGCCGGCTACACCCGCAACCTCACGATCTCGCACAACGACATCGGCCACACCCCCTACTCGGGCATCTCGCTCGGCTGGGGCTGGGGCTACGCCTCACCGTGCTCCATGCAGCCCGCCCAGGGCCGGACCACCTGCGCCCACGGCACCAGCTACGCGGGCGCCAACCAGATCCTCGACAACCACGTGCACGACGTGATGAACGTCCTCCACGACGGCGGCCCCATCTACACCAACGGCGGCCAGGGCAACGGTGACGGCTCCACCACCTCCGTGCTCGCGGGCAACCTCACCGACGTCGTCAACAACACCAACAACCAGCTCTACCAGGACGAGGGCAGCTCGTACTGGAACACCCACGACAACGTCGCCCGCGGCGGTCTCGGCGACTGGATCGGCATGTGGACGCCGACCGTCCACGACATCGACGTCCACGACAACTACGCCGACACCACCCACTACCTCAACAAGGGCACCGGCATCACCTTCACCCAGGCCACGGTCGTCCAGGGCGGCGACTGGCCCCCCGCGGCCCGGGCCGTCATCGCCGCCGCCGGCCCCGACGCCGCCCACTGACCGGCAGGATCGACGACGACGACACCGCCATCGCGTACAGCGGCGGTGGCTGGACGGGGAACGGCGACCGCGGCTACGGCGACTACGACGACAACGTGCACGCCACGCAGACCAACGGCGACAGCGCCTCGCTGACGTTCACCGGCACCGGCGTCCGCGTCATCGGCGAGAGGAACAGCGACCAGGGCCAGGTCGAGGTCTTCCTGGACGGCGCCTCCCAGGGGCTGTACGACACCGGCTCCGCCACCCGTCGGGCCCAGAGCGCGATCTACGACATCAGCGGGCTGAGCGTGGGCGTCCACACCGTCCGGATCGTCAAGCGCAGCGGCAACTGGGCCACCCTGGACGCCTTCGAGGTGACCGGCGTGGTCAACGACACCGACCCCTCCATCGCCTACACCGGCACCTCCTGGACGTACTCCGCCGGCCGCGGCCTCGGTGACCGGCAGGACGATGTCCACGCCAGCACGGCGAACGGCGACTCGGCCACCGTCACCTTCACCGGGACCGGAATCAGCCTCGTCACCGAGACCGACTCCGACGAGGGCACCATCGCGGTCTCGCTGGACGGCACCTCCCAGGGCACCGTCGACGCGGCCTCCGCGAGCCGTCAGGCCCAGCAGAGCGTCTACACCGTGAACAACCTGCCGGTGGGGCGGCACATCCTCACCCTGACGAAGGCGGGAGGACGTTGGCTGGTCGTCGACCGGATCGACGTGCGCTGAGACCCCGCCGCCGCCCGTCCCCGACGGTGCGCACCGCTCGTGGACCTGGAGGGGTCACCGGAGGCTGAACAGGCCGATGACGTGGCCGTCGTGGTCCACCACCGGCCAGGCGTCCAGGCCACGGGCGTGCATGGCGGTGGCCGCGTCGCCGGCGGGCATGTCCGGGGTGGCGAAGGGGGCGCGGTCGAGGACGATGTCGCGCACGGCGGTGCGTTCGGTGTACCAGGAGCGGGCCTGGAACGGCGCGAGGTGCAGGCGGGTGAGCAGCCCGGCGCAGCGCCCGTCGTCGGTGCGGACCAGGAGGTGTTCGGCGCCGGAGCTGTGCAGGATGTCCATCGCCGTGTCGGCCGTGACGTCGTCGCTGATCTGCAGGTCCGGGGTGGTCATGAGGTCGCCGACCGTGGTGGTGGTCGCGGGACGTTCGAGGGTGCTGGTCATGGCGGACTCCTTTGAGTTCTCACGGCAGGTCGTCGATCCTGGACGCGGCGCCGGGCGTCTCGCGTGGGGATGGCCGCCAGTGGCGAGGCCAGGGGCCCGAACGGCGGGGGGCGTGTCGTGACGCAATGCCGAGGGGCCCGCACCGGGCGTGTACGCGGTGCGGGCCCCTCGCTGCTGGGCGGGTGCCAAGCGGTAAGAACTACAGCGGACGGATGTTCTCGGCCTGCGGGCCCTTCTGGCCCTGCGTGACGTCGAACTCGACCTTCTGGCCCTCGAGCAGCTCACGGAAGCCGTTGGCGTTGATGTTCGAGTAGTGGGCGAAGACGTCGGCGCCGCCACCGTCCTGCTCGATGAAGCCGAAGCCCTTTTCCGCGTTGAACCACTTCACAGTGCCATGAGCCATAAAAAGATCTCCTTCAAGGGGCTGTCCGAAGTCCGCACCGTGCGGACTTCGAGTGCCGCGATGATGACCCGCCCGGGGTAGGAGCCGGGAAACAAAAATGCACCTGCGAGACATCGGCAGGCGCACACAGAGTTCATGGGAACCACTACTGCAACGAAAACGACTTTAGCAGGCCCCGGCCTTCCGTGGTGGATTATTTCACCGCCGGTTTCATGTGAGCCTCCCCCCGTGGGGCCGCCGCCGGGCCGCCAGGAGCATCAACACGTCGCGGGAGCAGGCCAGTTGACCGTCTCAGGTCTCGTCCGGAGTGACGGCGTCACCGGCCGTCCGACCAGGAAACGCCCGACGTGCGCCACGTGGACCCGCATTTCCGGCCCCCCGAAGGGCACCGCTCCCGCGATTTTCGGCGCATACTGCGGAGAATGACGAAATCAGCAGCAGACCGCCGGCCCCTGCCCACCAGCCCCTTCAAGGCCCGGGTCCCGGCGCCGCTCAAGCGGTTCGCCGTGGGCGACCGTGTCACCCACGACCGCTACGGCCTCGGCCGGGCCATCGCCGTCGAAGGCGACAGCGACATCGCCGTCCTCGTCGACTTCGGATCACGACAGGAACGCATCACCCAGCCGTACGCCAGGATGTTCAAACTCTGACCCCGGGCGCCCCGCGCCCCTCGGCCGAGGGGCGCGCACCCGGGGCCATTGATCCCCACCGCCCGGCCGCGGTCGGCAGCGGCCCAGTCGGTGAGCACGCCACGGACCACGCGCCGAGATCGAACTCAGCGCACGGGAGGGGAGCCGTCAGCTGCCCAGACGGGCGGTCAGGCTCCGGAGCTCGGCCGCGAGCGCGTCGGGTGCTTCCAGGGGCAGCAGGTGGCCGGCACCGGGGACCGTGGTCAGCCGGGCGTGCGGGATGTGCGGCAGCAGGTGCTCCCGGAGCACGTGCGGCGGTTCCACGACGTCGTGCTCGCCCACCAGGACCGTCACCGGGACCTCGATCGCCCGGGCGGCGTCGGTGATGTCCCTCGCCATCCCCCGCAGCGGCCACTCTCGGCGGGCCTCGGGGTGGGCGGCGAGGCTGTCGCGGATCACGGCGTCCCGCAGCGACTGCGACAGTGGGACGGCGGTCAGGACGTGGGTGAGCGCCTGTCCGACGGACTCCGGCGAGTCGTACGCGTGGGAGAGCCCCTCCTGGTAGGCGGGGGTCACGACGGCGGACGGCTGCGGCGGCGCGGGGGCCACCAGGACCATGCCCACCAGTCCGGCCGGGCGGCGGGCCGCCAGGAGCTGACTCACCTTTCCGCCCATCGAGTGGCCGACCAGGACGAACGGCCCGAGGTCCAGGGTCTCGACCACGTACGCGAGGTCGTCGGCGAGTTGGTCCAGGGTGTAGGGGCCGGGCAGGGCCCGTGACGTGCCCCAGCCGCGCTGATCGAAGCGGACCGTGCGCCGGTCGGCCGGAAGCCGCTCGACGACCCCGTCCCAGGTGGCGGCGGAGCCGCCCCAGTAGTGGACGAACACCAGGGCCGGCCCGGCCTGCCCCTTGGAGCGCACCGCGAAGGTGCCGTCGGTGACCCGTACCGTGCTTGTCGTTTCCGTCATGTCCGCGCCCGTCCTCGGCTTCGGCAGGCGGCGGGGCGCCTGCGCATCCGCCGCTGCTGTGCAAGTGACACCCGCTCTGATCGGCAGGTGACGCTCCCGAAGCTACAGTCGTCCTACGGGAGCTCCCCGGTGGAAAGAGGCGCGGTTCTTGTGGAAAACGGACACCAGGCTGTGCGGCAACTGCGGTACCTGCCCGCCTTCGGCGCGGCGTACGGCGTCGAGGTCCTGAGCTTCGCGCGGCTGCGCGCGATGGACGGTGCGGGCGCCCGCAGCCGCCTGCAGCGGCCGGACTTCCACGTCCTCGCCCTGGTCGCCTCCGGACGGGGGGAGCACGTGGCGGACTTCGCGTCGCATCCCCTGGGGGAGGGGAGCGTGGTGTGGATCCGGCCGGGCATGGTGCACCGCTGGAGCGACGTCGAGGGCGTGGACGGTCCGCTGATCCTCTTCCGGGCCGGCTTCCTGCCGGACCTGGGCCCGACGCGGGCGCTGGACACCGGCGCGTCCGCCACCTGGCAGCTGGACCCACAGGTGCGGCCGCTCGCCCTGCTGGCCGCCGATCATCTGCGGGGCGAGCACGATCTGGCCGTGCGGGCACCGCAGTTGGCCTCCCCGGCGCTGCTCTCCCACCTGCTGGCGGCACTGGTCCTGCGGGTGCTGCCGGCCGGGGGCGCGGCGTCCGCGGTCGGCGGCGGGCGGGAGGGGGACGTCTTCCTCCGCTACCGGGCAGCGGTTGAGGAGCACTTCGCGACCTGGCACCAGGTCGCCGACTACACCCGGGTGACGGGCTACGACCGGCGGACGCTGACCCGGGCCACCCGCGCCGTCACCGGCGTCGGCGCCAAGGAGTTCCTGGACCAGCGCATCGTGCTGGAGGCCAAGCGGCTGCTGGCCCACACCGACCTGCCGGTGAGCAGGTGCGCGCGACGTCTCGGCTTCCGGGACGCCGCGAACTTCACCACCTTCTTCCAGCGCGGTACGGGGCAGCCGCCGAG
The DNA here is from genome assembly GCF_039528135.1 of Kitasatospora nipponensis. Classification (NCBI taxonomy): domain Bacteria; kingdom Bacillati; phylum Actinomycetota; class Actinomycetes; order Kitasatosporales; family Streptomycetaceae; genus Kitasatospora; species Kitasatospora nipponensis. The sequence goes on from NZ_BAAALF010000008.1 coordinate 98,350, forward strand.
CACCTGGCGCGCCGCCGACGCCCGCGCCGCCGACGCCCGCGCCCGGGCCTGAACGGGCGGCGCGTCGGGATCAGTTGCCCGCCGTGGCCGCGGCCGAGCCGGCCCTCGCGGCCTCATCGAGGCGGACCTCGGCCCCCGCCGGATCCGCGGCCAACCCGGTCCTCCCCGACGCGCCGGCGCCTGCACAAGGCAGGCGCGTTGAACGGCCCCGTGACCCTGAGGGTGACGCAAGGTGGTCTGCCGGACGAGGAATCACCAACAGTTCACGTGCCGGATCTATGCGCGTCGACTCTTCAGCGGCACACTGCGGGACAGTTCCCCCCGCACAGCACGGCCAGTCCCGGCCGGTGACCGCCAGTTCGTGGCCCGTGTGTCGCCGGCCCCGTCCCCTCGCTTGGGAGGCGCTCGTGCACAAGAAGTGGTGGAAGATCCTGGCTGCCGTCGCGGCAGCGGTCGCAGCCGTCCTGGTGACCGTGACCGCGGTGAGTGCCGGGCCACGGCACAGCGAACAGCCCGACGCCGAAGAGCATGAAGACGTCATCGCCAACCACTACTCCACGACCGGCAGTTGCGGCGTGGAGAGATGGTCGGTCAAGACCGGCACCGACACGGACGCCGCACTGATCAACCTCCAGTCCACCACCGCGACGACGATCCCCGCCCTGACCTCGCTCACCGCCCCGGGCACCCTGCCGGCCAACAACCGGGTGCAGCCCACCGAGACCACGGTCTTCAAGCTCAGCGCCACCCTCGACCAGTACAAGCTGGAGGCCGACTCCGACTACCACCTGGTACTGGACGACAAGGCCGGCCACACGATGATCGCCGAGATCCCCGACCCGGCCTGCGTCGGCGCCGGCAGCGTGCTCACCTCCGCCATCAAGGGCTCCCGCGCCGAGTTCGACGCCAAGTACACGCCCACCGGCAGCTTCCAGACCGCGAACGTTCCCGTCACCGTCACCGGCGTCGGCTTCTTCGACTTCCTGCACGGTCAGACCGGGGTCGCCCCCAACGGCATCGAGCTCCACGCCGTCCTGGACATCCAGTTCGGCACCGCAGGCGGCGGCAGCGTCACCGTCACCAACCCCGGCAGCCAGACCAGCACCGTCGGCCAGGCGGTCACCCTGCAGACCAGCGCCACCGACACCGCCGGCGGCACCCTCTCCTACAGCGCCACCGGCCTGCCCGCCGGACTCTCCCTCAACAGCACCACCGGGCTGATCAGCGGCACCCCGACCACCGCCGCCACCGGCACGGTGAGCGTCACCGCCACCGACTCCACCGGCCCGTCCGGCAACACCTCCTTCAACTGGACCGTCAACCCCGCCAGCACCTGCACACCCGCCCAACTCCTCGGCAACCCGGGCTTCGAGACCGGCGCGGCCGCCCCGTGGACCGCCAGCTCCGGCGTGCTCAACACCAGCTCGAGCGAGCCGCCGCACTCCGGCTCCTGGGACGCCTGGCTGGACGGCTACGGCACCGCCACCACCGACACCCTCTCCCAGCCCGTCACGCTGCCGGCCGGCTGCAGCACCTACGCGCTGGGCTTCTGGTTGCACGTCGACACCGCCGAGACCACGACCACCACCGCCTACGACACCCTCAAGGTCCAGGTCCTCAACAGCTCCGGCACCGTCCTGGCCACCCTCGCGACCTACTCCAACCTCAACCACGCCACCGGCTACACCCAGCACAGCTTCGACCTCTCCGCCTACAAGGGCCAGGCGATCACCCTGAAGTTCACCGGTACCGAGGACTCGCAGAAGCAGACCTCCTTCGTCATCGACGACACCGCCCTCAACGTCTCCTGACGGAACCCGACTTCGGCGTCGATGCCCGCCCACCCGCGCATCGACGCCGAGGCCCCTGACGTAGCCCCGGATCCGGGTACGGTCCCGCCCGCAATGCCGGCGCGACACTCCTCGGTGGGATGCCGTCGTGGCGTCAGCTCCTCGGGTGGCTGCTCGGTGTCATGCCACCGTGCACCGGGTCGACGGGGTTCTCGATGTCCCTGGGTGTGGCAGTCGCGGGTGGCACGGTCGAGGTCGCTGCGGGCGTCGGCGTCGGCGTCGGCGTCGGCGCGCGTGCCGTTGCCGACGGTGCCGTCGCGGCGGGCTGCGGTGCGGCGGAACTCGACGCGGTCGCCGACGCCGCGGTGGGGGAGCCGGAGGCCGTCGACGGTGTGGCCGTGCCCGTACCGGCCGGGGCACCCACGCTCGGGGAGACGCGTGCGAGGTCCGAGGAGATGGACGGGGGTTGCGTATCGGAGGTGTGCGGTGTGCCGGCTGACGAGCTGCAGCCCGCGAGGGAGAGGGCGGTTGCCGTGATCGCGGCCAGCGCTGCCGTTCGCTTGTTCATCCGTCGATGCTCCGCACTCGGTCCGGCCCCGGAACGGAGCATGGCGCGCTTTGGACGACGCCCACCGTTCGGTGGTTCCGTTCCCCGCCGTCACATCGTCACCAGCGGGCTATATTTTGCTAGTTCGTTATGCGCTCTCCCTTCACCCGCGCCTGTACCACCCGCCAGGCTTCGGGAAGATCCGCCAGGTCGCGCGACCCCGTGCCCTGGCCCTTCCGGGGAGGACCACCGCATCGTGCCCACCAGGCAACGACGACGGCTGCTGCTGAGCGCCGTCACACTCACCGCACTCGGCCTGACCACCACCCAGGCACTGGCCGCACCGGCCTCCGCACCGCGCCCGTGGAACGTGCGCCACCTGGCGGACGTCGCCGCCCAGCGCGCGGCCCACCAGGCCGCCGCCGGCCACCGCACCAACGCACTGGCGACCGCGAACTCCACGGCTGCGGGCATCGACCGCGGTGGGGACGACGACGCCCTCGGCTCGGCCGAGTCGACCGCGCAGTTCACCGAGGCCCGCACCGCGCCCGGCGTGGTGGCGCCCGGCGCCTACGGTGCCGCGTGGTCCCAACTGCAGTCCATGGACCACGCGTCGGGCTCCTGGGACCAGGTCACCGACAAGCCGTACAACTCGGACGACCCGCGCTACCGCGACGTCAACTCCAACTCCAGCGGCGGCTCCGGCAACGTCACCGGCCGTATCACCGGCGTCGCCGCCGACAACGACGGCTACGTCTACGCGGGCGGTGCCAACGGCGGCGTGTTCCGCTCGCGCACCGGCGGCGGCCACTGGGAGTCGATCTCCGACAAGCTGCCCTCGCTGTCCACCGGCGCGCTCGGCCTGGACGGCTCCGGCCGCCTCTGGTACGCGACCGGCGAGGCCAACACCGGCGCCACCTCCTACGTCGGCACCGGCGTGTACGTCCTGGCCGACCCCCAGCACGGCAAGTTCCAGCCCGGCGGCCGGGTCGGCGGCGCGGAGCTCGAGTCCACCACCATCCACGCGCTGCGCTTCGCGGGCGACAAGGTGTGGGCCG
>NZ_BAAALF010000009.1:0-17386 GCF_039528135.1 Kitasatospora nipponensis
CATGCTCCGCACCAAGCACGCCGACCTGCCCTCCCGCAAGCACGGCAACCCGCCGATGTAGCAAGGCCGCTGACCCGTCAGTTCGCTGCCACGCGGGCCGGGCGGTGCCACTCGGCCCGCCCACCACTGAGACTTCGCACCCGGGGGAGAAACCCACACCATGAGCGCATCCGCCCAACCACTGGTCCGCATCGTCCGCGGCTCGCTGAGCGACGAGGAACTGGCCGCCCTGACCGCCGTCCTGATGGCGCGCGCGGCGGCCGGCCGGCAGGCCGCCGCCCTCGCGCCGGTCGAGCCGATCGCCCGCTGGCAGCGTCTGGAGCGCCGCCCGGCGTACTACTCCCCCGTCAGCTGGCAGCAGGCGGCGTAACACCGGCCACCGGGCCGGGCAGCGACTTCTCGAACCAGTGGTCGGCGTAGCGGCTGTCGTTGTAGCGCGGGATCTCGCGGTAACCGTGCCGGGCGTACAGCGCCCGGGCCTCCACCAGGTCGCCGCGGGTGTCCAGGCGCAGCACGGTCAGCCCCAGGCCGCCGGCGGGCGCCTCCACCGCGGCCAGCAGACCGGCGGCCCCGCCCCACCCCCCCCCCCCCCACCCCCCCCCCCCCCCCCCCCCCGGCCCCCCCCCCCCGGGCGCCGCCGCCCTGGCCGCGGGCGGCGGGGCGCAGGTAGACCTTGGTGACCTCACCGACGCCCGGCGCCAGCGTGCGCAGCCCGATGCAGCCGACCGCCGCGCCCTCGCGGCGGGCCACCAGGAAGGCCGCCAGACCACCGGCCGGCTCCTCCGCCAGCGCCCCGTCCACCTCGGACTCCAGCGCCGGGCGGCCCTGGTAGCGGGCCACCAGCTCGGTCATGTAGTCGCGCAGCAGGACGAGGGCGTCCGGGTGCTCGACGGCGGTGGGTTCGACGGTCCAGGTGGTGACGTTCATGGAGCCATGCTCGCCGCCGGACGGCGGCGGGTCATCTCCTTTACGCCGCCCACGCCGCCCCGGTGCCCCAGTGCCCCTGCACCTACGCCGCGACCAGCGCGCTGGGCCGGCCGGCGTGCATCAGGCTGAGGTTCGCGGCCAGCTGCCCCGGGTCCTGGTCCAGCCAGAGCCGCAGCGCCGCGCCGAGCATCGCACTGCCGCTGCCGAGCCGCACGCCGGTGGCCAGCGCCACCTGGGCGGCGGCGGGCACCAGCAGGTCGGCCAGCGGGGCGGGCAGCCAGACGGTCAGCGCGCACGGCGCGGGCACGGCCAGCGCGGCGAGCAGCCGGTGGACGCGGGCCGGGCCGTAGAGGGTGGGCAGGACGTCGATCAGGCCGTCGGCCACCACCTCGGAGAGGTCACTGCGGTGCCCCTGCGCGAGGTGCCGGAGCAGGGACCGCTCCGCCACCGTGATCCTGACGGTCAGCATGATCTCGTCGCTGTCCACGGCGCGGCCTCCTCGCAGCTCCCGTTCCGGCATCGGTACCGGTACGCACTACCATTTCACAGTCCATCACTCGCCCCGACACCCTGCCCACTGCCCGCCGTCCGACACCGGATCGGCCGACCGACTTGCCCCGGGCAGCCCGCTGACGACCGCTCAGCCGGCGGGCGCGTGCACCCGGTCGGCCATCGTGGCGACCATCAGCGGGAACTGCCGCAGCTCGATCAGCGGCGAGGCGGGGACGTCCGCCCGCAGCACCCCGGCCTCGAAGAACGCGCCGGGGCAGTCCAGGCAGACCCGGGCGAACTCCCAGACCTGCAACCGCCGGGTGTAGATGTCCCGGCTGAGCCGGTGGTGGTGCTGCGCCACCACCGCCGCGGGGGCCGCGGTGCTCTTGTCCCGCCCGATCCCGGCCGCCACCAGCAGCAGGATCACCGGGAGCACGAACCGGCCCAGCTCGTAGCCCCGCTGGTAGCTGGCCGGGAAGCCCTCGGCGTTCGCCCCGCTGTTGGCCAGGGTGTTGAACACGGCGAGCACGCCCAGACCCAGCCCGATCCAGAAGCAGACCTTGGCACCGGTGCGCCACTCCCCCCGCACGGCGGGCCCGTCCCCGGGCGGCGGCGGGGCCGTCGGCGGGGCCAGCAGGGCCGGGGAGAAGGTGGCCGGCACCGGCACGGTCCGCTCGTGCACCTGACGGGCGGTCGAGACGTTGCCGCCCCCGCAGTGCGGGCAGCTGGGCTGGGCTGCTGACATCGCAGTCGACTTCCTGTTCGGGTGATGGTCGAGCGCAGTAGATCATGCTCGGCCGTCACCCGGACGGGGTATCGCCCAGGCCGTGCTCAGCCCACGCCGGCGTACGAGTGCTTGCCGGTCACGAAGATGTTGACGCCGTAGTAGTTGAAGACGAAGCAGGCGAAGGCGAGCAGCGCGAGGTACGCCGCCTTGCGGCCCTTCCAGCCGGCGGTGGCCCGGGCGTGCAGGTAGCAGGCGTAGGCGACCCAGGTGATGAACGACCAGGTCTCCTTGGGGTCCCACTCCCAGTACTTGCCCCAGGCCGCCTCCGCCCAGATCGCGCCGGCGATGATGGTGAAGGTCCACAGCGGGAAGACCATCGCGTTGATCCGGTAGGAGACCTTGTCCAGGGTCGAGGCGGCGGGCAGTCGCTCCCAGACCGAGGCGGGGGTCCCCAGCGGGCCGGTGGTCAGGCCGGCCGCCCGGCGCTTGTCGTACATGTCCTTGCCCACGTAGAGCGCGGTGGCCACGAACGCCGCGTGGAAGGCGCCGCCGCAGATGATCGCGGTGGTCACGTGGATGCCCAGCCAGTACGAGTGCAGGGCGGGCACCAGCTGCTCGGAGTCGGTGTAGAGCACGCTGGTGGCCAGACCCAGGGTCAGCACCGCGGTCAGCACCACCGGCAGGCCCAGCCAGCGCACCGGCTTGCGGGCCGCCAGCAGGATCAGGTACGCCGCCACCGTGGAGAGCGAGAAGGCGCACGAGAACTCGTACATGTTGCCCCACGGCCAGCGCATCACCGACAGGCCGCGGGCCAGCACCCCGCCCGCGTTGAGCAGCACGCCGAGCACGGTGAGCGAGATGGCGATCCGCCCCGCCAGGTCGCCGCGCTCGCTGCTGCCGGCCGCGCCGGGGCCGTCGAGTGCCTCGTCGTCGCCGTCGCCGCGCCCGCTGGTGACCACGATCGCGCCCTCGCCGGCCAGCGCGGTGCGGGTCAGCGTGGTGGTGCCGCCGTTCGCGGCGGCGACCGTCACGGTCACCTTCTTCGCCGCCCGGGCGGCCCTGGCCTGCTCGGGGGCCCTCGCCGAGGCGACGGTCTCGGCGAGCGAGGACTGCGCGGTCGAGCGGCGGGCGACCGCGCCCTTGCTGCCGAAGGTCCACTCGACCATGTGGGCGAACATCGCCAGCAGGTACACGGCCATGGTCGACCAGATGAGCTTGTTGGAGAGATCAGCCAGATGGGGATTGACCCCGGAGGCGAGATGCACCGTCTACTCCTTGGTTTCCGGCTCGGAGGCGAGGCCGGCGGGGGCTGCTGCGGGGGCGGGCGGCCCGCCGTCGGTGGGGTCGGGTTCGGGGTCCTCGTCGGCCGGGTCGGGCTCGTCGAGGGCCGGCGCGTCGTCCTGCAGGTCGACCGCCAGCTCGGCGAGCTCCTCGGCGATCCTGGCCGACTCGCTGCGGGCCAGGCCCGCCAGCTCGACCAGCGTCCGGCCGTCGGGGGTGGTCACCGCACGGACCCAGATCCGGCGGCGCTGCACCATCAGCGAGCCGATCAGGCCCAGGATCGCGAGCACCGCGCCGCTGAGCGCGATCGCGTTGCCGGGGCGGTGCGAGACGCTGAACGTCGCCCACTGCTGGTAGCCCTCGAAGGTGATCGAGCCGTAGTCGTCCGGCAGTGCCCAGGCCTCGCCCGGCAGCATCTTGGCCTTGGCGATCCGGCCGTCCTGCTGCAACTGCGTCAGGTGGGTGAGGTCGAGCTGGTAGACGTTCTGCGGAAGGCCCGAGTCGATGCCCAGGTCGCCCGCGTAGGCGGTCAGCACCAGGGTCGGCGCGGCGGCCCCGGGGAAGAGCGAGCGCGGACCGGTGTTCGCGTCGAAGTTGGCCGGCGCGGTCGGCAGGAAGAAGCCCTGGAAGCCGAGCTGGACCTTCTTGCCGTCCTTCTGGCCGTAGTCGCCGACCTTGACCACACCGGTCGAGGTGAGGTTGCTGTCCTGCGGCAGGAACGGCACCGCGTCGTGGTACACCACCTTGCCGCTCGCGTCCCTGACCGTGATCACCGGGGCGTAGCCGTGGCCGATCAGGAAGACCTTGCTGTCGCCGATCTCCAGCGGGTGGTTGACCTGGATCTCGCCGGCGGTCAGCCTGCTGCTGTCGGAGCCCTGCCAGTAGCGCACGTGCGCGGTGAACTCGCGGGCCTCGCCGATCTGGTCACCGGTGGTCTGGTAGCGGGCGGTGAAGCCGTCCAGCTTGAAGCCGAAGGGGTCCAGGTCGTCGGGACCGTAGAACCGCGAGCCGGTGAAGTCGTCCAGCTGGGTCATGGTGTTGGCGAAGCCGCCGCCCTCGACCACCAGCTTGCCGCCCTGCCCGCTGGCCAGGCTGGCCCAGGCGAAGCCGGCCAGCAGCGCGAAGAGCGAGAGGTGGAAGAGCAGGTTGCCGACCTCGCGCAGGTAGCCCTTCTCGGCGGCGACCGCGCCGCCCGACAGGTTCGCGCGGAAGCGGCGCCGGCGCAGCTGCTGCTGCGCGGCGGCCAGCGCCGCCTTCGGCGGGGCGTCGGTGTGCCAGGCCGCGTAGACCGGCATCCGGGTCAGGTTGGCGGGCGCGATGGGCGGCTGCGCCCGGATCACGCCGACGAACTGCCAGGTGCGCGGGATGATGCAGCCGGCCAGCGAGAGGAAGAGCAGGATGTAGATCGCCGAGAACCAGACCGACTTGTAGACGTCGAAGAGCTGGAGCTTCTCGTACAGCGGGGCGATGCCGCGGTGGGCGTTCTTCCAGGTCTGCACCTTGAAGGCGTTCTGGCTGTTCTGCGGGATCAGCGAGCCGGGGATCGCGGCCAGCGAGAGCAGGAAGAGCAGGATCAGCGCCACCCGCATCGAGGTGAGCTGGCGCCAGGTCCAGCGCAGCCAGCCGAGCACGCCTATCCCGGTCTGGTCCGGTGACTCGACCGGGGCGCTGCTGAGCCGCTGCGCGGACACCTCGTCGGCGGCGGGCGCCGGCGTCGCGTCGTCCTTGAGCTCCGTGTCACTCACGGTCAGAATCCGATCTCGCCGCTGGGGGCGATGGTCTGGAGCTGGTAGACCAGGTAGTCCCAGCCGCCGGTGATCAGCAGCACCCCGACGGCGACCAGCATGCCGCCGCCGATCCGCATCACCCACTGGTAGTGCCGCTTGACCCAGCCGAAGGCGCCGATCGCCCGGCGGAAGGCCAGCGCCGCCAGCACGAACGGTACGCCCAGGCCGAGGCAGTAGACCGCCATCAGGAAGGCGCCGCGCCCGGCGCTGGCCTGGGTGAACGACAGGGCGTTGAGCGCGCCCATGGTCGGACCCACGCACGGCGCCCAGCCGACACCGAAGACCACGCCGAGCAGCGGGGCGCCGAGCAGCCCCACCACCGGCCGGCGGTGCGAGCGCAGCTCGCGGTTGGCGAAGCCGGGCAGCAGGCCCATGAAGGCCAGGCCCAGCAGGACGGTCAGGGCCCCCATCACCTGGTCGATGCCCTCCTTGTGGTCCTTGAGGGTCTGTCCGAAGAAGCCGAACATCGCCCCCGCGGAGACGAAGACCACCGAGAAGCCGAGGATGAAGAGCAGCGAGCCGAGCAGCATCCGCCCGCGCCGGCGCCCCTGCGCGTCGGCCAGGTCGGCGGCCGAGAAGCCGGTGACGTAGGAGAGGTAGCCGGGGACCAGCGGCAGCACGCAGGGCGAGAAGAACGACACCAGGCCGGCCGCGACGGCGACCGGCACGGCCAGCAGCAGCGGGCCGCTCATCACGGTCTGGTTGTTGCCCTGGACGTCGGCCAGCAGCGGAGGGCTCACGAGGCCGGCTCCGCCAGCACCGGGGCGATCAGCGCGTCGACGTCCTCGCTGGTCAGCGGCTTCATCGCGCGGGCGGCGAGCCGGCCCCGGCGGTCGATCACCAGGGTGGTGGGGATCGTCTGCGGGTTGAGGCTGCCCTTGGGGAACTTCAGGATCTGGGTGCCGTCCGGGTCGAAGATGCTCGGGTAGCCGATGCTGTTGACCTGCTCGAAGCGCTGGGCGTTGGTCACGCTCAGGTCCCGGGTGTTGATGCCGAGGAACTGGACGCCCTGGTCCTTGTACTTGTCGTAGGCCTGCTCGAGGTTCTTCGCCTCGTCGCGGCACGGCGAGCACCAGGAGCCCCAGACGTTGATCACGACGATCTTGCCCGGGTAGTCGGCGAGCGCGGTGGGCTTGCCCGCCAGGTCGTTGCCGCCGATCGCGGGGGCCGCCTTGCGCTGGGCCACCGGGACGGTGTCCAGGCCGCCGGTGCCCGCGACGAAGCCGGCCTGCGCGTCACCGCTGCCCGATCCCGTGGAGGAACAGCCGGTGAGGGTGAGCGCGGCGGCCGCGGCGCAGAGGACAGCGGCCAGGCGAAGACGGGGCTTACCAGACATGTGAAAAGTTTCGCATGGGAGTCTGAGTGCCTTCAGGGGGGTCCGCACTTGCGGGGCGGACCCCCTCTGAACTGCGGGTGTAAAGATCCCTTAAGTCCCATCTGGGCGGTTGGCCCGCGAACCGCCCGAGTGGGCGGAACGCGCGGGCCGCCGGGGCCCGCGCGGGCCCGCGCCCTCAGGCGCCGAAGCTCTTGCCGACCGGCTTGTCGCCCTTCTTCCCCTTGCCCACCAGGTGGGCCGGCAGCAGGTCGCGGGCCGGCTCGCGGTAGCCGATCGAGACCAGCCTGTCCCCCTCGTAGGTGAAGCTGGTCAGCGAGGCCAGCGAGCACTGCCGCTTGCGCGGGTCGTGCCAGAGCCGGCGCTTCTCGGCGAACGAGCGGGCCGTCCAGATCGGCAGCTGGTGGCTGACCGCCACCGCCTCGTGGCCGCGCGCCGCGTCCCGGGCCGCGGCCAGCGCGCCCATCATCCGGACCGCCTGCTCGACGTACGGCTCGCCCCAGGAGGGGCGGAACGGGTTGGTCAGGTACTTCCAGTAGCCCGGGTTGCGCAGCGAGCCGTCGCCCACCCCGAAGGTCTTGCCCTCGAAGACGTTCTCGGCCTCGATCAGCCCCGGGTCCACCGCGACCTCCAGGCCGTGCAGCTTGCCGATCGGCGCGGCGGTCTCCTGGGCCCGCTCCAGCGGGGACGCCACCACGTGGCGGATGTCACGGTCCGCCAGGTGCTCGGCGACCCGGTCGGCCATCTGCCGGCCCAGCTCGGAGAGGTGGTAGCCGGGCAGCCGCCCGTAGAGCACGCCCTCCGGGTTGTGCACCTCGCCGTGCCGCATGAGGTGCACCACAGTGATCTCGCTCATCGGTGACGTGTCCTCAGTTCTCGGTCGGCCGGGCCTGGGCGGCGGCCCGGGCGGCGGCGGGCAGGGCGGCGGCGATCTTCTCGACGGCCCGCTCGTCGTGGGCCGCCGAGACGAACCAGGACTCGAAGGCCGAGGGCGGCAGGTAGACGCCGTCGGCGAGCATGCTGTGGAAGAAGTCGGTGAAGCGGAAGGCCTCCTGGCGCTTGGCCGAGGCGTAGTCGGTGACCGGCTCGTCGGTGAAGAAGACCGAGAACATGTTGCCGGCCCGCTGCAGCCGGTGCGCCACGCCCTCCTTGGCCAGCGCCTCGGTGACCAGGCCGGAGACCGTCCCGGCGACGCGGTCCACGGTCGCGTACACCTCGTCGGTGCAGCCGCGCAGCTGGGCCAGGCCCGCCGCGGTGGCGATCGGGTTCCCGGACAGGGTGCCGGCCTGGTAGACCGGGCCGGCCGGGGCCAGCTGGGCCATCACGTCGGCGCGACCGCCGAAGGCCGCGGCGGGGAAGCCGCCGCCCATCACCTTGCCGAAGGTCAGCAGGTCCGGGGCCCAGCCCTCGTGAGCGGCCTCCAGCCCGTACCAACCGGACCGCGAGACGCGGAAGCCGGTCATCACCTCGTCGGAGACGAAGAGCGCGCCGTTCTCCCGGCAGAGCCGCGCGAGGCCGCCGTTGAAGCCCGCGGCGGGCGGGACCACGCCCATGTTGCCCGGGGAGGCCTCGGTGATCACCGCGGCGATCTCGCCCGGGTGCGCCCGGAACGCCTGCTCGACGGCGGCCAGGTCGTTGTAGGGCAGCACGATGGTGTCGCCGGCCTGAGCGCCCGTCACGCCCGGGGTGTCCGGCAGCGCGAAGGTGGCCAGGCCCGAGCCGGCCGCCGCGAGCAGCGAGTCCACGTGCCCGTGGTAGCAGCCGGCGAACTTGACGATCTTCGCCCGGCCGGTGAAGCCGCGGGCCAGCCGGATCGCCGACATGGTGGCCTCGGTGCCCGACGAGACCAGCCGGACCTGCTCGACCGGGTGGACCCGGGCGACGATCTCCTCGGCCAGCTCGACCTCGCCCTGGCCGGGGGTGCCGAAGGAGGTGCCGCGGACCACCGCGCGCTGGACGGCGTCCAGCACGTCCGGGTGCGCGTGGCCCAGGATCATCGGACCCCAGGAGCAGACCAGGTCGACGTACGTGCGACCGTCGGCGTCGGTCAGGTAGGGGCCGGTGCCGGAGACCATGAAGCGGGGAGTGCCGCCCACGGCGCGGAACGCGCGCACCGGGGAGTTCACCCCGCCGGGGGTGACGACCGAGGCGCGGTCGAAGAGCGACTGGGACTGGGGTGCTTCATACGGGTAGCTCACGAGAACCCATCCTCTCAAACGGCTCCGGTCTCAAATCGTGTCCTTTACCTCTGCATGTCTGAGCCGATCATCTGGAACGATGATCCGTGTGCGGCTTCGCGCCGGTTATCCCGCACACTGGGGAGTGCGTCACACGTGCTCGGGTGTGGCGTGCGGTGAGGTGACCTGGCGCGCCGTGACGCCCTGGGGCGTTCCACGGCTGCACAACGGGTGACAAAACGGGAAAAGAGGACATCCGGCGGGACACCGGAGGTCCGGGGGTCTGTCGATTCCGGCGAATACCGGTGAGGATGGTCCGAGTGTCCGAGGAGCAGGACGGCTTCGAGGAGGCCGCGGGGGCCGGCTACAAGGCTGCCCGCGCGGGAAGGGGAGGGCGGGGTGAAGGACGCGTGGGGGTGACCTACAAGTACTTCGGCGCACCCGACCGTGCCACCGCCGCCAGAGTCCCCACCGCGCTCGGCCCGGGGGGCCTGGGTCTGGACGCCGGTGAGCTCGGCTCGCTCGGCCGCCTCGGCGACCTGATGGAGACCAGCGGCTCCCCCAACGGACACCTCTCGACGAAGATCAAACCGGAGACCATGAGCGCCATGGTCCTCACCGGCATCCAGGGCGTCCCGCTCCACCAGGTCCCGCCGCTGGAACTGGTCGTGCTGCACCCCGACTACGCCGTGGTCCAGCTCCCGCACACCGTGGTCGAACCCCTGCGCAAGGCCGACGAGACCGAACTGGGCGCCGCCGCCTTCATCTGGTCCACCGTCCCCGACCGCCGCGGCCCGCGCGACGCCTTCGTGATCTACAGCATGCTCCACGAGTGGCAGGACTTCGCCAACCGCCTGCACGACGCGGGACACCAGCTGTACTGCCTGGTCTGGCCCTGAGCCGGGATTTCGTCGACCTCCGAGGGCCGGTGCCCCGGCAGCCCGCCCCTTGATCGGTCGCCGTACTCTCAGCCGCATGGATCTCCCCGACTGCGGCTGCCTGCTCTGCGACCCGCCCACCGACCCGGCTGCCTGGGACGCACGCGACCACCGGATCGCGGAGAACATCCGGGAGTACGACTGGCACGTCAACGGGGTGGCCGGCGGCGACCTGCCCGGCGACTGGTCGTACTCCATCGGGCTCTGGCACACCCTGCGCAGCCCCGAGGTGAGCTTCTTCGGCATCCCCGCGCAGACCGGCATGCGGATCGTCAACGTCCTCGCCGACCGGATCCGCGAAGGCCGTCCCCTCGAACCGGACCAGCGCCGCGACGACGTGCTGGGCGGCGGCTTCGCGGTCGCGATCCGGCCGGTCCATCCCAGCTGGTACCACGACTTCTTCGGCGCGGGCGTCGACTTCTACCAGCGTCCGCCGCTGCCGATCACGCAGATGTTCTGGCCGGACCAGCAGGGTCGCTTCCCCTGGGACGACGGCGTCGAGGAGTCCTGCCGCGCGGCGCAGCCGCTGCTGTGGATCGCCCGCGAGGAGTCCTCGGGCCCGTGGGTGGACGAGGACCCGAGCCACGGCTGGCCCTTCCCCACCAGCCTGCCCTTCCACGAGGTGCTGGCCTCCCCCGAGGTCGTCAGCGGGGACGCCCGGGTCGCGCGCGCCACCCGGAGCCACAGCGGCCAGTGGCACTTCCACGCCGAAGGCCACACCGCCGACCGACTGGAACGGACCACGCTCGGCCACATCCTGGCCCACCATCCGGACACCAGGGCCATCGCCTGGCTCACGGCGGGTGGCCAGGCGGTGCGCGATCCCGACGGGAGCTGGCCGGAGCGGTAGGAGAGCGGACGGCGATCGGCAGCGGCTGCCTCCTGGGCACCGGGTTGTCCACCGATCGGTGGACCCGAGGTTCAACCGGCCGGGCGTGTCGGGCGCTGCCCCGGGGCGACCAGGATCTCGGGTATGAGTCAACTCCCCGTACGGATAGCCCGATGGAGCGCCCGGCACGCGTGGCAGGCGATCGCCGGCTGGTTCGTCTTCGTCGTCCTCTGCCTCGGCGCCGGCCTCGCGGTCGGCTCCCACCAGGCCACCACCGAGGACTACCGGGTCGGGGGCGGGTCAGCCGGTGACGGCGCGCCGCAGCAGTGAGCGCACGATCCGGCGGTGGAAGGGGCGCACCGGGCGGAAGTAGGCGCGGCCCAGTGCGTTGTTCCAGTGCACCACGGTGGTGATGGTGAGCTCGCCGCCGCCGGTGTGCACCGAGACCCGGAAGTCCAGGTGGCGGTCGTCCTTGCCGTAGACCACCTCCCGCTCGGTGAGCCGCAGTTGGGGGAAGGGGAACGGGCCGGCCGAGCGCCGCTCGGCGCCCCGCAGCCCGAGCGGGGCCACCAGGGTGTCGCGCAGCCGCAGCAGGCGGCCGATCCAGCCGGGCGGCTGCGCAAAGACCCGCCGGGCCCACTCCTGCGGGTCGGTGGCGGCACCCGGCGGGAGGGCGGCGGCGAAGGCGTCGCGGTAGTCGACCCGCGGGAATCCCGCGGCGATCTGGGAGTCGGCCGGTATCGGCACAGCGCGCGAAACGTCCATGCCTGCCACGCTACCGACGGCGCGGGAGGTCGGACGGGCCGACCCCCCGCGCCGTGGCGTCAGCCGTGCAGGTAGACGATGCCGAGCTTGGTCAGCTGCCAGAGCTGGGCCGCGGCCCCGGTGTCCGGGGCGAGTTCGACGATCGGGTTGCCCTGGCCGTCGAGGTCCGCGGACACGGTGGCGACCTTGGAGGTGTCCTGGGAGTCGGCGAGCTTGTACCGGCCGCCCGCGGCCGGCTCGACCACCCAGTGCTGGTTCCCGCCGCCGTTGCAGCCCCACTGCTCCAAGCGGGCGCCGGACGTGGTGGAGGCACCGGTGACGTCCAGGCACATGTTCCGGTTGCCGCTGAAGTCCAGCTCGTAGCTGCCGCCGGCCTTGGCCTCCAGCACGAAGGACTGGTTGAGGCCGCCGGTCACCGGATAGGTGATGGCGAGCCGGCCGTTGGTGCCGTCGCCGTAGCTGCCGCCGCCGGCCAGGTCGAGCGCCTTGCCGCCGGCCGCGCTGGTGAGCTGGTACCAGGCGCCGTCCTCGGGCCCGTCACCGAAGGGCTGACCCGGCGTCAGCGGGACGATCGAGGTGCCGTCGGCCTGGTTGAGCGTGCAGTAGGCCTCCTGCTGGGTGGGCCGGTCGTAGAACTGGGCCAGGCACGCGCCCTCGCCCTGGTAGCCGGCCACCCGCGGGTGGTAGGACTGCCGGATCTCGTTCTCGCAGAGCGAGAGGATGCCGATCGAGTAGTCGCAGCCGTTGCGGGTGTTCTCCGAGAGGTCGATCACGTCGCCGTTGGTGTACTCGTACGGCGAGCTGGTCCACTCGGCGCAGACCTCGTGGCCGTAGCTGACCCGGCGCTGGTCCAGGAAGCGCACGCCGGGGACCGCCTCGGCGGCCGTGCGCAGCGCGTCGTCGAAGGTCGGCACCACCCAGTTGTGGCCCCAGGCCAGGTCCTCGGGGAAGGCCGGGCAGCCCTGCGCGATCTTGTCGACGTAGGAGTTGCTCCGGATGTCCGGGGTGATCGGCGTGTAGTACGACTGGTAGACCAACTGGTAGTCGCCGTCCGCGTAGCCGGCGTTGCGCATGGTCTGGCGGACGTCGGTGATGGCGGCGGTCACCTTGGGGATGACCTTGGCGGCCCGGTCCAGGATGGTGGCGCTGCCGATGGTGTCCCGGCAGCCCTGCGACTTGGGGATCGGGAAGTACTGGCCCAGGCAGCTCTCCATGATCCCGCTGAAGTCGAAGTCGTCGTTGGCGCCGATCGTCACCACGACCATCTTGACGTTGTACTTGGCGGCGGTCTGGGCGAGTTGGACGTCCTGCTTGACCTCGCCGAAGTCCCCGCTGCCGCCACCGGTGATCTTCGCCAGCGTCGGGTCACTGGTCAGGTCGCCGGTCTGCGCGCCGGAGCAGGCGAGGTCGACGGGGGTCAGACCGGCCAGGCCGGTGTCGAAGATGACCGACTGCGGGTGGCGGTGGCAGTAGTTGGACGGTCCGTCGGTGCCGGCGAAGTAGCCGTCGCTGGTGTCGGTACCGGCACCCTCGCCGGAGATCGCGCTGTCGCCGAGCGAGACGATCGCGCCGGGCAGGGCCGCCCGGGCGCCGGCGGCGGCCTGGGCCTGGGGCACGCCGGCGGCCAGCCCGAGGGTGGCGACCAGCCCGGCGACGGCCAGCAGGGCGACGGGGGGACCTGTGATGCGTTTCCTGATCACGCATGACTCCTATGGGGGTGGCGGAGTGGCGCTGTGAGCGGGTTCACATCGTAGGTACTGACAAGTAACACAACAAGGCTCGTGACAGGAAAACTTGAGGCCCCCTCATATTGCTGCCCGCCCCCGGACGCACGGAAGCCGCCGCCCGCGCCTCAGGAGGGGAGACGGCGGACAGCGGCTCAGCGCGGGGTGGATCAGCCCTCGTTGACGCAGGTGTTGCCGAAGGCCGGGTTCAGCAGACCGATCACGTCGACGCTGTTGCCGCAGGCGTTGACCGGGATGTGGATCGGCACCTGGACGTTGTTGCCGGAGGCCACGCCGGGAGAGCCGGCGGCGACGCCCTCGGCACCCGAGCTGGCCAAGGCGGTCCCGGCACCCACGGCCACGATGCCGACGACGGCGGCGCCGACAGCGGCAGCCTTCTTGACGCTCATATCAGTCTCCTTGTTACTGAGCACGATCCGTGCATGATCAGCAACGACCCCTCTGCGCCAAGAGATGCGCCCACCCGGCGGTAATCACCCGTTTGCCGTACGAAGAGCCCGCCCGTCCACGCGCCCGTTCCCCCTTCGGTCCTCTGTCGGACCCGCGGGGAACACCACCCGCGATCGTGCCCGTTTCCGCGCGCGCCTCCGGTCGTTCTCCACTGCGGAAGCCGCTTCACACCGAAACGACATCGTCCGCCGGAGTGATATCCGGCGGCCGACCGGAACCTTTCGGTCACCATTCCTGTTTCGCCCGGTGCCCCGGGAAGAACCGCCCCGGGAAATCAACGGAGGATTACCCCCATGCGCAAGATCTCGAAGACCCTCGTCCTCTCCGCCGCCGCCGTGGGCCTGGCGTTCGCCGGTGCCGGTGCCGCCGCCGCCAGCTCGGGCGCCGAGGGCGTCGCGGCCGGCTCCCCCGGCGTGCTCTCCGGCAACCTGGTCCAGGTTCCGGTGCACGTCCCGGTCAACCTCTGCGGCAACACCGTCAACGTGGTCGGCCTGCTCAACCCGGCGTTCGGCAACACCTGCGTCAACAACGGCTGACCAGCCGAGGCATCCGTCGGGGCCGTTGAGCACGTCTCAGCGGCCCCGACGGTATCCGCCGCGCGCCCGGTCCACCCCGGGCACCCGGCCCGCCACCCCGTGACGATCCCTTAGGAGATCCCCATGCAGAACGCGAAGAAGCTGGCCCTTCTGTCGACCGCGGCCCTCGGCCTGGTGATCGGCGGCGCCGGGGCCGCGAGCGCCAGCTCGGGCGCCGAGGGGGCGGCCACCAACTCCCCCGGCGTCCTGTCGGGCAACGCCGTCCAGGTACCGGTGCACATCCCGGTCAACCTCTGCGGCAACACCGTCGACGTGATCGGCGCCCTGAACCCCGCCTTCGGCAACACCTGCGTCAACAGCGAGCCCGCTCCCCCCCACGACGACGACTGCTGAGCAGCGGACGTCCCGCGTGCGCTGCCCTTCGGACCTCCGCGTCCGGGGGGCAGTCCGCGCTCCGCGGCGGCGACCGCGGCCCCGTCTGCGAAAGGACCCCCGTTGACCCTCAAGACCACGGCCGGCCCCCTGCTGGCCGCGCTGGGCGCGAGCCTGCTGCTGACCCCGGTCGGGGCCGCGCAGGCCGCCGAGCAGCAGCCCGTCACCCAGTTGCAGCCCACCCGGGTCGGCCCGGCGCTGGGCACCCTCACCAGCACCACCGGCTACGCCACCGCTCCGGTCAAGGACCTGCGGCTGGACCCGTTCGCGCAGTCCAACGCCGACCCGCTGAACAACGCGGTCGCCGTCAAGCCCGACAACCCCGGCATGGCGCCGGTGAGCACCACCGCGGTCACCGGCGCGCTGAGCAACGGCGGCGGGCCCAAGGACCTGCCGGCGGCCGGCCTGCTGCTCTCCGCGCTGCCGCACTGAGCGGGGCGCGGTCGCCCACCGTCGGGAGGACCGAGCCGAACGGACCGAAGGCCCGGCGCACCCGCGCCGGGCCTTGCGCACGGGCCGGGCTCACTCCTCCGTGGCGGCCGCGGTCGTGGTCTCCAGCAGGCGCTGGGCCGTCTGGGCCAGCGAGGACTTCTGCTCCGGCCCGCCCAGCGAGGCCTTGGCGCCCGGCACCGCCGAGACCGCCCCCGGGATCAGCCGCGGGTCCAGGTCCCCGGTGGACAGCGTGCCGTCCTTCAACTGGCCGTCGGTGCCCTCGGCGAAACCGAGCGGGTGCCCCAGCCCCACCGCCGGGCCGACCGCCTTCAACGGTGCCTGCGGCGCGTCCAGACCCAGCTCGCCCGGGCGCACGCCGTCCGCCAGGGCCGGCACCGGCAGCGCGGTGTCCAGGCTGGGGCCGACCTTGCTGAAGTTCAGCGGCGCGAGCACCTTGTCCGGGACCATCTGGTGGCGGTCGCGCTCGGCGGGCACCGGGGGCAGCACCGGCGAGGCCGGCACGGACCCGGAGACGTCACCGCCCAGCGGCAGCATCGGCGCCTGCTGGCCGACCGTCTCCAGGGGGATCCGCAGCGGCACGCTCCGGCTGGCCAGGCCGTCCTCGATGGCCGCGATCTGGCCCGGGGTCATCGGCCGCGCGGGGGCGGCGCTCGCCGTGCCCTGGGCCGCCACCGCGGAGGCTCCGACCGCCAGCAGCAGCACACCGGTCCGCTTGGAGAGCTTCATCGTCTTCCTGATCCGATCTCTTGAGCGCCCGGGGCGGAGAGCTTCCACCGCGGGCGTGAGGACATCCGCCCCGGTCCCACCGGCCGTGCCGGCACCGACAACCTGGGTCTATCCGCCTCAACGATCCGACCGCCGCGCAGTGGGCGGAGATTAACCGGAACGGGGGATTAATCGGACCGGCGCGCCCGGCTCCGGGGGTTTCCGCCCACCGGCCGGGATTTTTCCCGGCATGCCTCGCGTAACTTTCCGGGCCGCCGTTCTTTGATATCGATGTCACCGCACGACGCCGGCCGGACCGGACGGTCGATCGCTCCGCCACCGGAGATCTGGCAGAGGCGATCGCATTCCCGGATACGCCGCAAAAGTCGCAGTGACCACAGACCAGCTCAATTCGTTTGACGCATTGCACCCAGACGCAGCAGCAGACGAAGCAATCCTGAGAGGAATCCCCATGATCAAGAAGACCCTGGCCTCCGTGGGCCTGGTGGCCGCCGCGCTGGCCGCCGGCGTGACCCCCGCGATGGCGATCGGCAACGCGGACGGCTCCGCGGCCTCCCTGCAGGGCAACGGCGGCACCAACGCCACCGGCACCTGGGGCGACCACAGCCCGAACTTCCACTTCATGGACAACCCGAACATCTGCCTGCCGGAGATCCACCACGTCCAGGTCGGCCTGATCCCGATCCAGGCGGACATCCCGGTCGGCAACCAGCAGCTGCACCAGACCTGCAACGTGGGCCAGCCCACCCAGTCCAACGGCGACGGTGTCGCCTCGCACCTGATCGGCTGATCCACCCCCGGCTCCCGTCCCCCGCTCCACCACCGCAGCCAGCGGTGCCCCGCACCACCCGCCACTCCCCCGCGCTACCCCGAAAAGAGAGCTCCCCATGCTGAAGAAGGTTTTCGCCGTCGCCGGTCTGGCCACCGCCGCCATCGCGATGTCCGCCGCCCCCTCGCTGGCCATCGGTGACGCGGACGGCTCCGCCGCCTCGGTCCAGGGCAACGGCGGCACCAACGCGACCGGCACCCACGGCGACCACAGCCCCAACTTCCACACCCTGGACAACCCGAACATCTGCCTGCCCGAGGTCCACCACGTCCAGGTCGGCCTCGTCCCGATCCAGGCCGACGTCCCGGTCCTCAACCAGCAGCAGCACCAGATCTGCAACGTGGGCCAGACCACCCAGGCCAACGGTGACGGCGCGCTGTCGCACCTGATCGGCTGATCCAGCCCCACGGCTGATCGACCCCCCGCTCCACGTGACCCTCCAGAGCAGGACCTGACCCTACGGAGCAGTACAGCGGGGCCGGGGAGGACGCCTCCCCGGCCCCGCTCCCGTCCCTGTCGCGCCTGTCGTTCGTCCGAGTGACAGGCCACCGAAGCACCGTGTTCCGAGGCGGTTCCCCCCGCCTGCCGTGATCACGTGGTCAACGGCGTCCCTCCCCCGGACGCCGCATCAGATGAGAGGACCGACCTCATGCAGAGAATGCTGGGCAGGGCCGCGGCCGTCGCCGCCGGCGCGCTGATGATCGCCGGCGTGGCCGCCCCGGCCTACGCCCACGTCTACACCGCCGGTGGCGGCGGCGGCGTGGCCTCGGCCGACCCGGTCTTCACGGCCGGCTGGGGCGCGGGTGTGGCGGGTACCAGCCACATCGCGACCGGGTTCGAGAAGAGCGGCTGGGCGACCTCCACGGCCGCCGGTGGCGAGGGCGGCCACATGATCGACGTCGACGGCATGCACTAGCGGCTGCCGCTCAAGGACAGGGGGGGTGGGGGGGGGGGGCGGG